>DATCZZ010000127.1:0-4072 GCA_036525635.1 Psychromonas sp.
CTATTTCTAAATCAATTCCCTTGAGCACCTTCACTTTGCCATAGGTTTTTTCAACATTTACTATTTTTAAAGCTTGCATATCAGTGCTCCTTAACCTTTAACCGCGCCTGCCGTGAGTCCCTTAACGAAATACTTACCGGCTACTATATACACGAGCAGGGTGGGCAGAGCAGCAATAATCGCAGCGGCCATATCGACATTATATTCTTTGACACCGGTGCTGGTATTGACCAGATTATTCAGTGCAACCGTGATTGGCTGCGCGTCGCCTGCGGAGTAAACCACGCCAAACAGGAAGTCATTCCAGATTTGCGTGAACTGCCAAATCACCGACACGACGACGATGGGGGCCGATACAGGCAGAATAATCCGGAAGAAAATCATCCAAAAACCTGCGCCATCAATGCGCGCAGCATTCACCAGTTCTGTGGGAATGCTGATGTAATAGTTGCGGAAAAACAGGGTGGTAAATGCCAGACCATAAATGGTATGCACCATGATCAAGCCGGTGGTGGTGCCCGCCAGACCAAGAAATCCTAGCGTGCGCGCCATGGGTAAGAGGATCACCTGAAACGGAATCATAGTACCGATCAAGAGCATGCCAAAAAACAGATTGCTGCCCCAGAACTTCCATTTCGTCAGCACATAACCATTTACCGCGCCAAAGATAGTTGAAATCACCACAGCAGGTACGACGATCAGTACAGAGTTCCAGAAGTAGCCTTTTAAGCCCTCACAGCTCACGCCCGTACAGGCGGTTCCCCAGGCTTTCCCCCAGGCGTCGAAGTTGAGTGCCTGCGGCAGTGATAGCAGGGTGCCTGAACGGATTTCATCCAGGTCTTTAAGCGAGGTGATCAGCATCACGGCGAGCGGCATTAAGTAAACAAGCGCAGCAAAGGCCAGTAAGCTATAAATCAATACTCTATTAACGCTCATCATTCTTCTTCCTTAGCTCCGAATACAGATAAGGCACAATAATCGATGTGACCGCCAGTAACATCATGATAGAAGATGCGGAGCCAAGACCAATTTGCCCGCGCGTGAAGGCATAGGTATACATAAAGGTAGCTGGCACGTCGGTTGCAAAACCGGGACCGCCGCCTGTCAGGGCAACAATCAGGTCAAAGCTTTTGATGGCAATATGCGTCAGCACAATCAGTGCACTGAAGAATACCGGACGCAGTCCCGGAATAATTATTTTCCGGTAGATGAGCGGCATTGAAGCGCCGTCAACCCTGGCCGCTTTAATAATATTTTCATCGACTCCCCGTAAACCCGCGAGACAGAGTGCCATCACAAAACCGGAGGACTGCCAGACACCGGCGATAACCACCGTATAAATCGCCATGTCGGTATTGACCAGCCAGTCAAAGGTGAACGATTCAAACCCCATTTCCCGTACCAGACGCTGGATCCCCAGTTCAGGATTGAGGATCCATTTCCAGGCCGTACCGGTAACGATAAAGGAGAGTGCCATCGGGTATAAATAGATGGTGCGGATAGCACCTTCGCCCCGAATTTTCTGATCCAGAAAGATAGCCAGAAATAATCCAAGCAGTAAGCAAATTCCAATAAACAACGCACCGAACAGCATGAGGTTTTCTGCGGCTACCCACCAGCGATCATTGGCGAACAGTTTTTCGTATTGGATGGTGCCGGCCCAATCATACTTTGGCAGCATGCGTGATGAGCTAAAGGATAACCAGGTATTGAGCAGCATAAAACCGTAGATAAAAACCAGTGCAGCAACAAAAGTCGGTGCGACGACCAGTTTTGGTAGATACTCCCCAAACGATTGACGGGGTCTGCTGGATATATTCATGACGAAATCAATCCTCCGGATAGCTAAAGGAAAACCGGATCTCAGCTGTAACTCTCTGAGATCCGCAAGGTCTGAAAGATTAGGCCTTATTCAGCTGATGCTGCTGCGACTGCTTTTACCAGCTTTTCAGCGGCTGCTTCTGCCGTCATTGAATCAGAGTTATAGAATTCAGTAACGGTGTCGTAGATAGCACCTTGAATAGAAGAGAAGGTTGACATACCGTGTGCCATACTAGGCACTAAGGTATTGGCTTTGGCTGTACTGACAAAGTCTTTTGCCGACAATTTTGCACAATCATCAAACTTATCCATAGGCAGATTCAAGCGGGCAGGAATAGAGCCTTTGTTGAGGTTGAATATTTCCTGGAAAGCGGGGCTGAGTATGGTGCTGGCCAGGTCATTTTGACCCTTCTGCAGTTCTTTGTCGTTTAGATCAAACATAACAAAGCTGTCGATGTTAAAGGTAAAATCGTCTGCTGTACCCGGTGCTGCGACACAGAGGTAGTCTTTACCCGGTACTTTACCCGCTGCGGTGAATTCACCTTTTGCCCAGTCGCCCATAAACTGCATGCCGGCCTCGCCGTTGATAACCATCGCCGTAGCCAGATTCCAGTCACGTCCTGGTGAGCCTGGGTCTGTGTAAGCCTTGATTTTATGGAAAGTATTCAGGGCGTTAATCATGGTCGGGCTGTTCAGTGTTTTAGGATCTAAGGCAACAAATGCTTTGGTATAAAAGTCCGCGCCACCGACACCTAGCACAACGGATTCAAACATGGTTGCATCCTGCCAGGGCTGCCCGCCGTGAGCCACGGCAGTGATGCCCGCCGCTTTGATTTTATCCGCCGCAACAAAGAACTCATCCCAGGTTGTTGGAACAGTTGCGCCTGCTTTTTTGAATACTTCAGGATTTGCCCACATCCAGTTTACACGGTGTACGTTAACGGGAACGGCTACATACTTGCCTTTGTATTTCATAACGTCTGCAACAACACTGGGCAGCAACTTATCCCAAACTTCTGCCTTAGCTACGCCGTCAAGGTCAGCCAATACACCTTCGTCTCCCCACTCCTGAATGCTTGGGCCTTTGATTTGCGCGGCTGCTGGCGGGTTACCGGAAACGACACGGGATTTTAGCACCGTCATCGCACTTTCACCGCCACCGCCGGCAACCGCAAAGTCTTTCCACTCATGGCCTTTCGCTTCCAACATTTTTTTCAGCTCTGCAACTGATTTAGCTTCACCACCTGAAGTCCACCAGTGCAGTACTTCTACTTCTGCCGCCTGAGCCGCCATTGCAAGGCCCAATGCCAATGAAATGCCCGCAACCAGTTTTGAAATTTTCATACGATTTCCCCTTGTCATAAAAGATCTGACAGCCGTGCTGCTGATCAGACTGGAACTTACCGAATAGCAATTATTTTCTGTAAGTAAATGATTTAACTTACTTGGTGAAATAAGCACCATAGAAATCCATTTATCAAAAAAATGTCCATTAATTAATATAATATAGACGATCCACAGGAAGTTTGGGTATTCAATTAAGAATGAAAAGAAGGGGAGCCTGCTTCAGGCGCGAGTGGAATTTGGCAACTTAATAGAAAGGATCTGTTGGCGAAGCGGCACTGTGAGTTATGCGTCCGCTAGTGTCACAAACAAAACTCGCTTTACCTTGTTTATCTTGTTGTTGAGATCGCATTAATCTATCGAACTGCGTTTCGGTTCCCAACGTCTAGTCACCGTCAGGGCTAAAGGGCTAAATTCCAATGGAAAAGTTACCCCTGATGCCGCAAGCGAAAGCTTACAATCAAACCAATGTGGCCACTAAAGTGGCGGGTAACTCAAAGATTAAATCTTTGTAACTTTTTGTTACTATCAATTTATGGATGTCCCTTAATTCTCCTTATGTCTTCACCAACTGAAGTGAAGCCTACAGATAACTAGATCTGTCAAAGATATCAAAACTATTACCAGGGACGCATACTGCGATAAGAGACCGTATCACTTTTTCAGAACAGAATTTACAAACTCACAGAAAAGTGACGCATAGTCCGTAGACTTAAAGTCTGCATGATTTCTCACAATCAGAGCCTGAATTCTTAATTGAAGTAATGAATAGGCATGAAGATTGGTGTGTTGTAATTGCACTAATTGGTGGCGGGCAAGAAATAAACACCGGTGAAGCAGGTATTGAAGAATGGTTTAATGCTATAAACGATAATTTTACTGATTGGAAGATATATTATTCAAGCGA
>DATCZZ010000128.1:0-3439 GCA_036525635.1 Psychromonas sp.
AACTCGCGGCGTTGTTTTTTATTGGGTTTGCGATCTGGATGTGGTGCATTCTGCAGACTTAGTTTACGCAACGTTTGGTATTCTTCACGTTTTTTTATACTTTCTGCTGTCTCTTTGTATAAGGTTTCTGCAATTGGCGCCGCGCGGCGTTGATCCGATAATATTTCTACAACAACTTTTTTTATCACATCTCCCTGACGGATTGATAATAGCGCACCAAGCTCCACAATCTTGCTCGCTTTAGCGCGTTGTCCGTTATAATGGACTTTACCGCCTTGGATCATCTCCCGTGCAATGCTGCGGGTTTTATAAAAACGGGCGGCCCATAACCATTTATCTAAACGAATTTTTTTATCAGTCATATTTCAACCTTTATCTATGAAAGTTTAGTATAACAAATTAGTCTTTTTCACTATGATTTTTTTTAATGCTCAGTAAATAAACAATTAGCGCTTTATTAAGGTTAATATTTGCTTTGTTTTCTTTTCTTATCCACACTTTATAGGTTATTTTCTTGTCTGTTATAGCAGGCTGATGTAGGATTTTGGCTATAATAATTGAGAGTCAGTGATAATTCATGGCGTCAGCTGCTTCCTATAAAAATAGGTCTATCTTAGATTAATATCTTTATATCAAGAAGCTACATCAAAACAGGATCTTTTTAGTGCCGTTATCTATTTTTTTGCAAAAACTGCCGAGTGTAGTGGTGATCATGTTGAGTGCGTTACTGGCATATCAACTTGCTTTATTCACGTGGTCATTATTGCCTGTCGAAAAATCGACAGTGGAGTGGATTGCACCTAAAAAAGGCTCGGAAAATAGTCGTAATAAAATTGATACGGGGAATCTCATTGCTCTGAACCTTTTTGGGCAGAGCGCGCAGCCTGAATCAGTGCCTAAAAAAGAAATTTTGCCAGATATCATGCGCGAAACAAAATTAAATTTAACCTTGGTTGGGGTGGTTGCTGCTTCGGATCCATCCTATTCAAGTGCAATTATTTCCTACAAAGGCAAACAAGATAGTTATTTTATTGATTCGAAGATAGAAGGTACCAGTGCTTCTGTGCATGAAATTTATGGGGATCGCATTGTTCTTGATGAAAATGGTGTTTACCAGATTTTAATGCTGGACGGTCTTGAAGCGGCTACTAAACAACAAATCCAACAATCTCAACAGGCTGTAAGAAATGTGCCTAACACCGGCTCCAGTCAACCTACTAAGGTCGACCTGAACCGCAGTGAGTTATTAAAAGATCCCAGCAAGTTAACTAATTACATTAATATTTCGCCAGTACGTGAGGATGGAGAAATTAAAGGCTACCGGATAAATCCCGGCAGCGACCCGACGTTATTTGAACAGGCTGGTTTAGAAAATGGCGATTTAGTCGTTGAGTTAAATGGTGTCGATCTAACCGATATGGCAGAGTCGATGTCTTTACTAAAAGAGTTTCCAACGATGACAGAGATTAGTTTAACTGTGGATCGAGAGGGTCAGTTATATGACCTTTATTTGAGTATTCCATAGTTTAAAGAGATGGATGATTACAGCGAATTATTTTAGATAAAAAGAGTCGATCTAAAATTAAAATATAAATTTGGAGTTTTAATAGAGATGAACGTTTTCTGGATGAAAAAAAAATTATCTAAGCCATTAATTTTTAGTTTGTTTATTTTTTTGATGGGCACTGAGGGTGTGACCTCTGTATCTGCAACTGAATATTCTGCCAGTTTTAAAAATGCGGACCTTAATGAGTTTATTAATATCGTTGGCAAAAATTTAAATAAAACCATTATCTTAGATCCAACCGTGCGTGGCAGCATCAATGTACGCAGTTATGATTTATTAAATGAAAAACAATATTATCAATTTTTCTTAAATGTTTTAGAGGTTTATGGTTTTGCTATTGTTGAAATGGATAATGGCATAATCAAAGTGATTAAATCCAAGGATGCTAAAACATCTGCTATTCCGGTTGTTGATGATGGAATATCCCAGACTGGGGATCAAATGGTAACCCGGGTCGTCCCTGTAACGAACGTCTCTGTGCGTGAGTTAGCGCCACTGTTACGGCAATTAAATGATAATGCCGGGGGAGGAAACGTTGTCCATTACGATCCCTCCAATGTCTTGATGATCACCGGACGGGCCGCAGTTGTTAATCGTCTGGTCGAGATTGTTAACCGGGTTGATAAAGCGGGTGATCAGGAAGTTGATATCGTCAAACTTAAATTTGCCAGTGCATTAGAGATGGTGAAAATTGTCAACTCAATTCAAAAATCTGAAGGAGGTGCAAAAAATACCACGCCAAGTATTTTATTGCCTAGATTAGTGGCAGATGAACGTACTAACTCTCTTATTATCAGCGGAGAACCTAAAACCCGTGCGCGCATTATCAAATTAGTGAAATCCCTGGATGATGAATTACTGAATCAGGGTAATACCCGCGTTTTTTACCTTAAATATGCAAAAGCGCAAGAGGTTGTTGATGTTCTAAAAGGTGTCAGCAAGAGCCTTGATACCCCTGATAGCTCGGCAAAAAGCGCTGCAGCTGTATCGGAATTAAGCATCGAAGCGCATGAAGGGACTAACGCCATTGTCGTTTCTGCACAGCCCGCTCTGATGTCATCGTTAACCAGTATTATTCGTCAATTAGATATACGCCGGGCTCAAGTTTTGGTTGAAGCGATCATTGTTGAAGTTTCAGAAGGTGATGGTATTAATCTCAATGTCCAGTGGGGAACCCCCAATGGCGGCTCACAATTTCAAGAGAATGGTGTAACCACGGGGGAAATTATCGCGGGTATAGACGATAATGACGCCGCTGTTTCTGCGATAAGTAAAGTTGCCGGGGGAGTCGTTGGTTATATTGGGGGCGATTGGGGAGTTGTGCTGCAGGCATTAAGTACGGCGTCAAGCTCCAATATATTAGCGACACCGAGTATAACAACCTTGGATAATCAGGAAGCGAGTTTTATTGTCGGTGATGAAGTACCTGTCCTGACCGGCTCTACTTCCAGTTCCAATAACGACAACCCATTCCAAACCATTGAACGTAAAGAGATAGGTACTAAATTAAAAGTGACCCCGCAAATTAATGAAGGGGATTCCGTGCAGATGGTCATTGAGCAGGAAGTTTCAACAATTAAAAATGATAGTTCAGCAGTGGATGTCATTTTTGCAACGCGCGCGGTGAAAACAACGGTATTAGCAAAATCAGGTGAAACCATTGTAATCGGTGGTTTGATTGATGAAAATGTAAATGAAAGCGTTCAGAAGGTTCCTCTATTGGGGGATATTCCCTGGTTAGGGCACCTGTTTAGATCCACCCAAAGTGAGACGGAAAAACGTAATCTTATGGTCTTCCTGCGCGCAACAATTATCCGGGATGATCAAACTATGATGGATCTCAGTATGCGCAAATACAGCTTAATTCGCGCT
>DATCZZ010000129.1:0-7453 GCA_036525635.1 Psychromonas sp.
CAGAAAAAAGAGGCTCAGGTCACCTTTATATTTACATAAATAAGCATAAATTTAAGATATTTGCTTGATCACGGCAGCGATACCCAAGCTACCTCAAGGTGCAAGAATCAGCGAGGCGATAGATGATGAGATTGCATAAAATAAATTTTACTTTGCATTTCTGACAAACGCGAAAGACAGCGTTGAAATTCAAAAGCAAGTTTTTCTCCCACATAAAGATTCTCCATCGCGACCTCAGCAGAGATGATAACCACTACATGACGATCGTAAAATTCATCGACCATCGCAATAAAGCGCCGTGCTATATCATTATGTAAATCATTCATCTGTTTTATATTGGCGATGATGACAGTGCGGTACAAAATTGCCATTTCGATATAATCTAATACACTTCTTGGCCCGTCACAGAGTGACGCAAACTCAATGCTCAAAGTATCAATACTATAGGCAATAGCAGGGATCCGGCGGTAATTTATCTCAATATCCTGCCCGTAGATTTTCTCTCCATCCGCTAAATGTTCAAATGCATTTTTCACCTGTAAGGCTGCGGCACTATCCAAAGGGTAATGGTAAATTTCGGTCTCATTTAAACGACCAATTCTGTAATCACGTCCGCCATCCAGATTAAAGAGATCACAATGTGCCTTGATTAAGTCGATAGCGGGTATAAATCGCGCACGTTGCAAGCCGTTTTTATAAAGATCGTCAGGATGGATATTGGACGTGGCGACAAGGACAATGCCCTGCTCAAATAAAGCCGTTAACATCCCGGCCAAAATCATGGCATCTGTTATATCATCCACATAAAACTCATCAAAACACAAGAGATCGGTTTCTAAGGAAAATTTTTGTGCAATTTTGACTAAAGGATTCGCCTGCCCCTGCAGTTCAGATAACTCCTTATGCACTCTGAGCATAAAATGGTGGAAGTGCAGACGCTGTTTGCGCGGGGTGGGTAAACTATGGAAAAAAAGATCAACAAGATAGGTTTTCCCTCGCCCGACTCCCCCATAAAAATAGAGCCCCTTCACTGAAGGAGGCTTTGTTGGTTTTTTTACAATTTTTTTTAACAGACGTGAAAAAGCCCCCTTTCCTTCTTTACTTGCAGGTGGCTGCTCTTGTAATGCCAGATACAAGCGCTGCAGATGCTGTATTGCAACTGCCTGTGATGGATCAGCGAAGAAGTTTGGTTTTTGTAAATCAGCGCGATATAAATTTAGGGGGGTCACAGGGTACTCGATAACGTTTTGTATAACATAAATGCAACATTCTAGCAGTAAAGCAAATTCAACAACAATTGGATTTACACACAATTCACGGCAAAACGTTAATTTCAAGCATTTCCAGTAAAGGCTCTGCTGAACCGCCAAACTTTAAGGCGATATACTCAAGCCGCTGAATCTACAGCTTCAGGTGGCTCGACTAGAATGTCAATTTACTGAAAAAATTCAATTTTATGACTATTGAGACTATTATTTTTATGAATAACTTTATTGAAGGAATGCATTAGTGAGAAAGTTAATCTGTTATTTTATTTTTAGCTGCAGCTTGATCACCTTTAGTACAACGGCAAATGCTGTTTTGCCGTTAACCGTTGCCGGCAATGACATTTTTAGCCTTGCCCCTCTGGTCGAAAAAGTTAGCCCAGCGGTGGTTGATATTTCGATTTCAGGCAGCCGTTCGAACCAGCAGATTTTCCCTGACCTGTTCCGTTTTTTTAGTGATGATGAGGAGCAGCCCCCTGCGCACCAGACATTTATCGGCTTGGGTTCGGGTGTGATTATTGACTCCACAAAGGGTTATATTATTACTAACTTTCACGTTATTGAAGACGCCGATGAAATTAAAGTGACGTTAAAGTCGGGTCAGGAATTTAATGCACTGCTGGTAGGAGAGGATAAGCAAAGTGATATTGCACTTTTACAAATTAAAACCGACAAACTGCTCACCCAGATAGAGCTAGCCAACTCAGATCAATTGCGTGTTGGGGATCTTGTGATAGCAATAGGCAATCCATTTGGTCTTGGACAGACAGTTACTTCCGGCATTATCAGTGCCCTTGGACGAAGCGGCCTTAACCTTGAGAATCTGGAAAACTTTATTCAAACTGATGCTGCAATTAACAGCGGTAACTCTGGTGGTGCACTGGTCAACCTGAGAGGCGAGCTGATAGGTATTAATACAGCTTTAATTGGCCCAAGTGGGGGAAATATTGGTATTGGATTCGCTATCCCGTCAAATATGATCAATAACCTGATACAGCAGTTAGTACAGTTTGGGGAGATACGCAGAGGTGTTCTCGGTATACGAGGCGGTGAGCTAACCCATGAACTGACTAAAACCTTTGCATTAGATTCAAAGCATGGCGCATTTATTTATCAAGTTAATCCCGGCTCTGCAGCCCAAGAAGCAGGACTGCAGGCGGGCGATGTCATCGTCTCTTTGGATGGTCAGGCGATTAGCTCTTTTTCTGCTTTACGCGCAAAAATTGGCAGTTTAAGTGTCGGAAAGAAAATTGAATTAGGTATCATTCGGGAGGGTAAAATACTGACAATTAATGCAACTCTTAAAGCCGCTCCAGCCAATAAAACAAAATTACAGGCACAAGCACTCCACCCTTATTTAAGCGGTGCGATATTAATCAATCAGGAGGGTAAAAATAAAAACAAAGGCGTGTTAGTTGCAGCGGTTGAACAAGGATCGGTTGCTGAAAATTATGGATTCCAGCAAGGAGACATCATCATTGGTATTAATCGCAAACGGGTCCGTAACCTGACTGAATTAAGCGAATTTTTGACTACCTCCCCGGAAACACTGGCAGTTAACGTGCTGCGCGATAGAAGACAATTATATTTAATACTAAATTAGCCCCAAATAAGGTCATAAATTTCCAACAAATTAAAAAAACAGAAATTAATTGATTCTAAATCATTTTTTATTAAGTAATTTCTTGTAAAATGCCCCAATTACATACAGATGGTGATAACGGCATCTGTACCCATTAAACCTTGTATTAATAAACACAATCACTCTTGGAGAATAACGGTGAGAAAAACTAAAATAGTTTGTACGATTGGTCCAAAATCAGAATCAAAAGAGATGCTAGGTAAACTAGTTGCTAATGGCATGAATGTTATGCGCCTTAATTTCTCACATGGCGATTTTAACGAACATGGCGGACGTATTGATACTATCCGTGAAATTTGCCAAGAAACAGGCAAAAATGTTGCTATCTTATTAGATACTAAAGGTCCGGAAATCCGTACAGTTAAACTAACAAACGGTGATGATGTCCTGTTAACTGCAGGCCAAGAGTTTACCCTGACGACTGACCAAACTGTTGTTGGTGATAATACTAAAGTTGCAGTAACTTACGAAAATTTAACAAGTGACCTTGCTGTTGGTAACACTGTTTTATTAGACGACGGTTTAATTCAAATGACAGTTAAACGCATTACTGATACAGACGTTGTTTGTGATGTGATGAACACTGGTGAATTAGGCGAAAACAAAGGCGTTAACCTTCCAGGTGTTAAAGTTCAACTACCAGCTCTTTCTCCTAAAGATAAAGGCGATTTGGTATTTGGTTGTGAGCAAAAAGTTGATTTCATTGCAGCATCATTCATTCGTAAAAAAGAAGACGTTTTAGAAATCCGTGAATTATTAAAAGCTAACGGCGGCGAAAACATCCAAATCATCTCTAAAATCGAAAACCAAGAAGGTGTTGATAACTTTGATGAAATCCTAGCTGTTTCTGATGGTATCATGGTTGCTCGTGGTGACTTAGGTGTTGAAATTGCAGTTGAAGAAGTAATCTTCGCACAAAAAATGATGATTGAAAAAGCCAATGCTGCGCGTAAACCAGTTATTACAGCGACACAAATGCTTGACTCAATGATTAAAAATCCACGTCCAACACGCGCTGAAGCGGGTGACGTTGCAAATGCTATCTTAGACGGTACCGATGCTGTAATGCTTTCAGGTGAAAGTGCTAAAGGTAAATACCCTGCTGAAGCTGTTGAAATTATGGCAACTATCTGTACACGTACCGATAACGTTATGCCAGTTAGACTTAGTACTGCTGAAAAAGATCTACGTATCACAGAAGCGGTTTGTAGCGGCGCAGTGCAAAACGCTGAGCAACTAAATGCTAAATTAATTATCGTAGCAACGGGTGCCGGTAAGTCTGCACGTTCATTACGTAAATACTTCCCAACGACTAAGATCCTGGCGTTAACTAGCAACCCAAAAACTGCGCAACAACTTGCATTGGTAAAAGGTGTCTCAGCTAAAGTAATTGAACAGCAAGATACGATGGAAGGCTTCTACCAGCTTGGTATGGACATGGCTAAAGAACTTGGTCTTGTAACTTGTGGTGATAAAGTGGTAATGGTGTCTGGCGCGCTTGTTGCTGAAGGGACTACCAATACTTCTTCTGTACACGTTATTGCTTAATAACTAAAAAACAGAATATTTAAGCATCACCCTGGGTGGTGCTTTTTTTTTACCTATTTCTCAATAACCTATAATAAAGCCCCCCTGCCTCTGCTGTTTTGTATATAATCTCCGATGTCACTTCCATTTACCAACTTGGTTAAACAAAATGAACTTTAAAACGCGCTTTCTGTATTTTTTAAAACCCATTTTTTGGGGGATTATTATCGCGGTATTAATCATCAATGGCTCGCAATTAGGGACGGCTTTAATAGCATTAATAAGCAACGATAAGGTTGTAAGTTATAGTGAATCAGTAAAAAAGGCATCTCCTGCTGTAGTAAATATCTATTCTCAACAGTATGTCGATTCTACGATTGACAACAAACAGCACCTGCAACCGACAGGTTTAGGCTCAGGCATAATTGTTGACAAAGCAGGTTACATATTAACCAACTACCATGTGATTGAGCAGGCAGATCAAATACTCATCGCACTACAAGACAGCCGTTTATTTAGTGCCTCAATTGTTGGCAGTGATGTTATAACCGACTTAGCCGTACTGCAGATTAAAGGAAAGAATCTTCCCGTCATTCCCCAGAACAATCAATACCAGCCCCAAGTTGGTGATATAGTGCTAGCAATTGGTAACCCCTATAATTTAGGGCAAACCATTACCCAGGGTATTATCAGCGCAACGGGTAGAAATGGGATGAGCTCTTCCGGCCGTCAAGACTTCCTGCAGACAGATGCTGCAATCAATGAAGGAAACTCAGGGGGAGCATTAATTAATAGCCGCGGTGAGTTAGTCGGCATTAATACTTCAGAATTTTACAGTCGTAATCAAAATCTTAGTTATGGCATCAGTTTTGCCATTCCCTATAAACTATCACAGCGTATTATGCACAGCCTCATTAAAGATGGCCGGGTTATCCGTGGCTCGCTAGGCATTGTAGCTGAAAATTTAGATCCTCTTTTAGCTCGATTGTGGGGGTTGAAAGCACAAAACAGTACCATTATTAAACAGGTACAGGAGGGGGGGCCGGCCAGTGAGGCAGGAGTAGAGGTTAACGATATTTTACTGAAAATCAACAACATCCCGGTTGAAAACTTAATTTTCGCCATGGATATGGTTGCCGAAATTCCCCCCGGAACAAAGGCAGTGTTAACGGTATTGCGTCAAGGCAAGGAAATTGAAATAGAAGTTACCATTGGCGAGCTGAGCAGCTCCGCGCAAAATTCAAAAGGCTAACACAAAAGAGGGAAGCTTATCGCTTCCCTCTCTTATCTCAGCACATGACATTAACGATAGTTGTTAATAAAACATTCTAATTTTCGACACGCTTAATGTTTGCCCCAAGCGCATTCAACTTATTCTCTATTGCTTCATAACCCCGATCAATATGGTAGATCTCATCAACAATAGTTTCGCCGTGTGCAATTAGGCCGGCAATAACTAAACTGGCCGAGGCGCGCAAATCTGTTGCCATCACCTCTGCGCCAGATAACTGATCATGGTCACCACAAATGGCAAGATTACCATCTAATATGATATTGGCCCCCATTCGCTGCAATTCAGGCACATGCATAAAACGGTTCTCAAAAATATTCTCTTTGATACGTCCCGTCCCCGGCGCAACCGTATTTAAAACGGTAAACTGAGCCTGCATATCCGTCGGAAAAGCAGGATGTGGTGCCGTTGTGATGTTCACAGACTTAAGCTCCCGACCAGTCATATCCACTTCTATCCAGTCACTGCCGGTTGTCACTAATGCGCCAGCTTCTTCCAGTTTGGAGAGTACAGCAGTTAATAGATGGGGATCCGTTTTAACACACTTAACTTTCCCCCCGCTTACTACACCTGCGACCAAAAAGGTGCCGGTTTCAATACGATCAGGCTGCACCTGATAAGTACAATCACCTAAAGACTCAACACCTTCAATAACGATAGTGTCTGTCCCTGCACCGGATATTTTTCCGCCCATGCCATTAATAAAATTAGCCAGATCAACAAGCTCAGGTTCTTTGGCCGCATTTTCGATGGTCGTAATACCGTCCGCCAGTGCCGCTGCCATCATTAAATTGCCAGTACCAGTCACACTGACCATATCCATGTAAAGATGAGCACCTTTTAAACGTCCGTCCACACGTGCTTTAATAAAACCGTCTTCCACCTTGATGGTTGCGCCCATCTGTTCAAGACCGTGGATATGTAAATTAACCGGGCGAGCGCCAATGGCACAGCCTCCCGGCAGTGAAATATCCGCTTCACCAAAACGGGCAACCAGGGGACCCAGCGCCAAAATAGACGCGCGCATACTGCGCACCAGCTCATAAGAAGCGGTGAAATTCTTTACAGAAGCCGCATTAATATGCACTTCATGCCCAGACTGTGAAGCTTGTGCACCAAGTTCTTGTAAAAGCTCAAGCGTTGTAGAGATATCTTTTAGCAGAGGGATATTGGTTAAATTCACATCACCTTTAGATAATAAACTTGCAAATAGAATTGGTAATGCTGCATTTTTGGCGCCGGAGATTGTCACTTCCCCATTTAACTGGCAACCACCTTGAATTAAAAACTGACCCATCAAACTATCCTTCCCGCTTACTAAATAAAATGTTTTTGTTTTTGCCACTCATCAGGCGTAAGTGCTTTAATCGTTAAAGCATGAATCGCATTGCTTGCTATCTCTTCGGTCAACGGCCCATAAATGAGTTGTTGTTTTTTTACTCGGCTAAGACCAGAAAAAATATCGCCCACAGCAATCACTTGAAAAGTACCATTTTCACCTTTAACGATACACTCATCAAGTACCAATGCTTGTTGCAGTTTTTCTTTAATTATTTCAATATTCATCGAACACCTTAAGACTTAAAAATAAAACTTAACCCATATAGCTGGGCTAAAACTAATGTTTTTTGTGAGACGCCGATAAAACACAGATCCGAATAATAACTTTTAATTTGTGCTAAATATGCAAGGCCGGCTGAGTCTATATTTATCAATGGCTGTAAATTA
>DATCZZ010000130.1:0-5780 GCA_036525635.1 Psychromonas sp.
TGAACCGCTTGCGATTGGTGGTATTTATCCTTCTCACCATGAAGATAGATTATTGGTGCAGCTGGCAGAAGTACCGCAGTCGCTACAGAATATGTTAGTGGCTGTGGAAGATGACCGATTCTATAGCCACTTTGGGATCTCTCTACGTGGTATTGCCCGCGCGTTAATCAGCAATATCAAAGCAGGGGGAATTTCTCAGGGCGCCTCTACGCTGACCCAGCAACTGGTAAAAAACTATTACCTTAGTTCCGAACAAACCCTAACGCGTAAGGCAAAAGAAGCGCTGATGGCCATACTGCTGGAGCTGCATTTCAGTAAGTCCGAAATTCTAGAAGGGTATATTAACGAGATCTATCTCGGTCAGGACGGGCCGAGAGCGATTCACGGTTTTGGTCTTGCCAGCCAGTATTATTTTAATCGACCGCTGTCTGACTTGTCGCTAGATCAGCAGGCATTGCTGGTTGCATTGGTTCGCGGCGCAAGTTATTACAACCCCTGGCGCAATCCTGAACGGGCTTTGCAGCGTCGTAATCTGGTTTTAGATATTGCAGCGCGTGAAGAACGACTTGATCCTGCTTTAGCTGAGCAGGCTAAAAAAAGTCCGTTAGGCGTCGGTGGACCTGGTGCTGCACACAGCCGCCGTTATCCTGCTTATCTGGATCTGGTACGTCGGCAGTTACAACGAGATTATAATGTTGAAGACCTTAATTCCAGCGGACTGGCAATTTTCACCCACTTTGATCCTCTCGTGCAGATGAGTGCGGAGTCGAGTCTGACCTCGACCATTGCTAAACAAAAGGCAAATGGCAAGAGTACTGAACTTCAAGGTGCAGTGGTTATTACACGACCAAATACCGGTGCCGTAATCGCAGTTCTTGGTGGGAAAGATGGTCGCTATGCGGGTTTTAACCGTGCTTTAGATGCACGCCGTCAGGTTGGTTCACTGCTTAAACCTGCGGTTTATTTAACGGCACTGGAGCAGCCGGATTATACGCTTGCCACTCCGATAAATGACGACCCGTATACCTTACAGTTACCTAATGGAGACCAGTGGACGCCGAAAAACTATGACCTGGAGGATCACGGTGACGTGTTGCTCTACAAAGCGCTTGTTCACTCCTACAATCAGGCTACCGCGCGTTTAGGTAACACTCTTGGCATAGAAAAAGTCGTAGAGACTGTGCACCGACTGGGGGTAGAGCAGAGTTTCCCCGCCCTGCCATCAGTCACCCTTGGCGCCGTGGATCTGCTGCCCATTGAGGTTGCACAGATGTATCAAACGCTCTCTTCCGATGGTTTCTACACGCCATTAATGGCGATCAATGCTGTTGTGGATCCCGCCGGTAAGGTATTAACCCGTTACCCCCTGGAAGTAGATAAGCGTTTTAATCCTGAGTCTATCTATATGCTAACTCATGCGCTGCAGGCGGTCACCCATGAGGGGACGGCTAAGTCTCTGGAGTGGTTATTGCCCGGATTTTCTGTCGCAGGCAAAACAGGTACAACCAATGACCTGCGCGATAGTTGGTTTGCCGGTTTTTCCGGGGATATGATGGCTGTTGTGTGGTTGGGGAAAGATGACAATAGCAGTACAGGTTTGACCGGCTCCAGTGGTGCTCTGCGTGTATGGGCTGATATTTTCAAGCAACGATCACGTCTGCCGATTCAAAACTTGCCGCCGGAAAATATCACAACCGTTTGGGTTGACCGGGATACAGGTCAGGGTAGCCAACAGTCTTGTGCGAATGCTATCCCATTGCCATTTCTGCTCGGCACTGAGCCTGAACAAGAAATTCGTTGCCTGCAAGGGCCTGAAAAGGTCGTCGAATGGTTTAAAAAACTGGTAGATAAGCTATGAGAAAAACTATGAATTGTATTAAAAAAATCACGTTATTGTGTGTGCCATGGTTATTAGTTGCTTGTGGGACAATACCTACTCGCCAGCCGGTAGAAGAGGTAAAGCGTCCAGCTGTAACTGAGCCGCAAGCAAAACCGCTAGAACTCCCCGAACAGCCGCCTGTTAAATCGCAGGAAGCCCCTGTAGCAAGTGCGGCTCAAGCGCCCTCTGCGGTGATTTCATTGCTACGTCGGGCAGAGCAGCAGGAGCGTGACGGAAATGAGAAAGCGGCAGCCTCCTCCCTTGAGCGGGCAATTAGAATTGCACCTCGTTATCCTGAAAGTTATTATCGGCTGGGAGAACTTCGCTACAAAGAGGGCAGCTACAGCCAAGCTGCATCCCTGGCACAAAAAACACTCAGCCTCGGAGCTCAGGGAACTCTGCGCCGCCTCGCTGAAGCCCTGATCGCAAAAGCCAGGGCCCACTGAGCAGAGAGTCTTTATTTTGCTCCCGAAAGGCGCGCATCGCATTGATATTTTCTTAATGATCAGGATCTCTTATGAATAAAAAGGAAGCCTGATCATAATATAAGGAGAAAAATGTGAGTTTAATCATTGAATCGCTTAACCATCAAATTACAGACGGTAAGAATGCGCGCAACTTAATGTCTGATATATCTCTTGCTGTGTTACAAGGTGAATCTGTTGCGCTAATGGGAGACAGCGGCTGCGGTAAAACAACTTTACTGAATTTAATTGCCGGGCTGGAGCCCATCCAGCAGGGGAGTATTAAAGTTGCAGACCTGCAGTTGGCACAAGCAACAGAGAAAGCACTTAGTGAGCTAAGAAAAAACCATATCGGTATTATTTTCCAGCAGTATAATTTGTTGTCCAGTTTGTCTGTGCGTGACAATATTGAATTTAGCGCTCGTTTAGCGGGACGTTATGATCCTTTACTTTGTCGTAAATTATCCGAACAGTTAGATATTGCATCTTTATTAGAACATGATCCTGCAACGCTCTCAGGTGGAGAGATGCAACGAGTGGCCATCGCCCGTGCACTGAGTGCTCAACCTGATCTATTACTTGCGGATGAACCTACCGGTAATCTCGATGAACATAACAGTGCTTGTGTCGTCACCTTATTGGCTGAGTTAGCAAAATTTCACAATAGCGCATTATTACTGGTCACCCATAGCGCTTATGTTGCCCGAAAAATGGATAAAACATACCGTTTAACAAAAGGAAAATTAACCTCAGTTACGTGGGAACTATAATGTTTTTTTTAAATCCGGCAATGAACAGTTTACTCGGTGGAATTAAAAAATGGCTTAACCGGGATCTCTTGCTGGTATTAACAACGCAGGTTGCAGAATATAAAAAAAATCCAGTTTTAAACATAGGCTTTGTTATTAGCCTTGCTGTAGCAACAAGTACTCTGTTGTCAGTATTGATGTTAAATCATGCCAGTAGGGAACAATATCAACAGGCAAATTCCTGGCTAAAAAATCCGGTACAATTTCAGATCGTCGCTAATCAAGGTGGAAAATTAAGTAAAAATGATTTCTCTAAACTGAGAAAACTCGGGTTTACGCAAATAACACCTGTTTTAACTTTCACAAAAAAACTTGCGAACGGTAAATATATCAAATTTACTGCTAGCGATTTGCTGGCCTTGAGTATCCTCAAACCTGAAAGTTTCAATACGCAAAGGGTGCTGTTGACCCGGAAATATTCTGACTCCCTAATGCTGCCTAGCCAAGATAATAATGGGTCGGAGAAACAGATTTTGCTGGCAAACGGCGCCGTTATTCCTATTGCTATAAGAGAGTTAGCGCACTCGGAAGAGCAGGCATTAGTTGATATCATACTTGCATGGGAACTGTTTCCTGAAGAGGGGGATTTTACCTATCTGGCCGTTGCACCACTGAGCGAACAAAATATAAAAATATTGCGCTCTATTTTACCCGAACATCTTTCCTTGTACGAACCATGGTCTGCAGATGAGCGTAAAGGTTTTGCCGATGCGCTGCATCTCAATTTAAATGCACTGGCGATATTGGCTTTTATGGTCAGCCTGTTTATTGCTTTTCAGGCTGCCAATCAGGCATGGGCTAAACGCGCGCCATTGACGATTCAGTTACGTTTGCTGGGAGTGCGCTTGTTTACCATCAAAATTGCACTGTTAATAGAAGCATGCTTTTTAGTTTTCAGTTCTGCTATTTTAGGCGTGATACTGGCCATTGGTTTGGTCTATATTTTGTTACCTTTACTGGGCTTAACATTACAGCAATTGTATGCCTTGAGCAGCAGCGGTTATTTGATATGGCATTGGTCATACAGCTTATGGGCACTTTTAATTGCATCTCTTGCGGTTTTACTGGCACTGATAAAACAGTTAAAGCTGATCAGTCGCAAACAGATAGCACTTTCGCCAAGAACTCAAAATAGAGATTTTCCTTTAAGACTATCGATACTGGCAACCTGTTTGCTGCTGCTATTATTCATAATTTGCCCGGGTAACAACTGGTCACAGCTTATGATTAAGTACGGATTATTATTAGCCGCTAGTATTTTTTTTCTACCCGATTTTTTAAAGTTGCTGCTTTTTTCAGGTGCTTATTTAGTTAAATCTTTTCAGTTTAAGTACATTTTAAAAGATGCCAGCAAACAGATTTCATGTCGATATTTACCGCTTGCAGCGTTTTATCTGGCACTCACAGCAAGTATTGCCGCTGCGTTAATGGTGAATAGTTTTGAAATGGCTTTTGTGAAATATCTTGAACAAGAGTTAAACGCAGATATATTTATTCGCCACAAAGCCTGGCAAAAGCAGACGATAGCGGATTGGTTAAGCAGCCGAACTGAAATAAAAGAATATAGCCTATTCGGGCATACCTGGGTAAAAATAGATAATGGATCAGTTAAGCTTTTCAGTATGCAATCTCCGCGTCAGTTGGATTCTTTACTTTTCAAATCTGTTACAACAAATAGTACCGGAGAGGGATGTTATATCAATGAACAACTGGCGTTGAAAAAACAACTGGCAGTCGGTCAAAGTATAATAATGTCACAAGCTAAGCAAAATTATAAATGTAAAATAAAGGGGATCTACTATGAATATGGCTACCCAGGTTACTCCGTTAGCGCAGAAAAAGCGGATCTAAGAGCCACTTTTGACGGCTGGATTGATACAGGTTTTGCTGTGTTTCTTGAACCGGGACAGGTGATTACCAAACAACAGATTTTAACCGCGCTAAAACTCGATGATCAGCAGGTCTTTTTGCCGGCACAAATAAAAAAATTGGCACTGGATATTTTTTCACAAACCTTTGTGCTGATCCAGACCATTGCTGCCGCATTATTGCTGATCGCCTGTTTGGGCTTATTTATGTCGGCGAACAGTTCAGAGTTGGCTCGTAAGAGTGATTTATATATTTTGCGCAGTTTGGGATATGACAAAATGGCCTTGTTTAAACATATGCTGGTGCAATGGTTATTGCTGGCTTGTGGCTCTATTCTATTGAGCTGGCCAATCGCGACACTATTGGCTAATGCCTTGGTAGAAAAAGTGTTACCCGCTTCTTTCGGCTGGTCTATGCCGCTGATCTTGAATATTGCGCCTTTTGCTCTAAGCAGTGCACTGGCTTTATTATTGCTGATTCCGGCATTGTGCATGCCATTGTATAAATTGCATCTCAGGTCAAATTTATGAGCTCTGGGAAAAATCACAATCATAACAAACCGAACAGAATTCAACCTCTTTTATGGCGCTTTAGATTATTCTATCTCCTTGTTTTGATAGTTATTATCATTATGCTGTTTATTTCTGCTATGCCGGGAAAAGAGCGGAGCAATAACAATCCTTTAAAGATGCAATTTAATGATCAGCAACAATATGCATTGCCTTCGAAAGATAATACTATCAGCTTTCCGCAAGCGCA
>DATCZZ010000131.1:0-7007 GCA_036525635.1 Psychromonas sp.
CAATCGCTGAAATTGTTCCGGTAAAAGCAATATCAGGCTCTGCATCCACAAAAATATTCATTGCCTGGCCGATATGAATTTTATTCAGATCATTTTGCGGTACAGTGAAACGCAGGCGCATTTTACTGACATCCTCTAAACGCACGATATCCGTACCTGCACTTAAGTAATCACCGATAAATACATTTCGCAGGCCTGCAATGCCATCAAATGGTGCGCGAATAATACGGCGGCTGATGGTTGCCTGATAACTTTCGATTTGCCCTTGTAATGCCAATAATTCCGCTTCGGCATCATCGACTTGTCCCTGTGAAACCGAGCCTTTTGCAAATAAGGAATTCATCCGGGTGTAATTGCGCTGCACTGCAGACAAGCGCCCTTTAGCTGCTTTTAAATTGGCGAGTTCAACTTCCGCATCAAGGTACACAAGGGGATCATTAGCTTGCAGTTTCTGACCTGATTCAAATTCAATTTTGATAATTTTGCCTGTTACTTCATTGGCAATATTAACCCCCTGAATAGGTTCGATAAAACCGATTGCACGCAGGTGAGGAGTCCAGTCCTGCAATGTAACTGTCGCAGCAGTTACTGGAAATGCCGGAATCGGACGGTTGGCGAAAAACTCTTTTATTTTCATTGCCTTAAACATATTGAAGCCAATTACTGAGCCGAAAACAAGCAGGGCTAAAATGATTGCCGATGCGATCCATTTTTTCATATCAATACCTTTAAAAATAATTAATTGGTGGGTTTTAAAATAGCTTGCCAAGAGACATTGATGACCTGCTCGATGAGCTGTTCATTGGCGATAAAATTAATATGCAGTGCTTTTTTTGCCAAATTAACGGCAGATTCAAAACTTAATGAGACCAGTGCCTCAACGGGTAAATCTATAAATCGGTGTTCGCGTACGCCCCTGTTATAGAGGTTAAATAAAGGGGCAAAGGTCTGATCTTCAGAGCTAAACATTTCATGACCTTCTATGCAGGGTCTTAAACAGAGCATAGAGATAGCAAGCATACGTTGAGGATTTTTTAAAACTGAATGAAAAGTATTACGCCAAATCAGGCTGTATTTTTCTTTTTCTGTCAATTGTTCATCCAGGCCGTTAAACATAGTGATTGCGGCTTCTTTTTTAACATATTGATGCAATTGGTTAATCATCTCCTCTTTATTTTCAAAATAACGGTAGATAGTGCCTGCTGCAACACCTGCATTATCTGCAAGTGCTTTCATTGAAAGACCATAAAACCCGCGTTCAGCGAGCAGTTTTTCTGCTGTTTGTAAAATTGTTGTGCGCTTATCCATAATAAAACCAGATTAATGAATGAACGTTCATTATCGTTATTTGAAAATATTATGCAATGCTTAAATGAAAATTAATTGCTTATACCCAAACTGCAGCGGCTTATTACTCGTCGCACTTTTCTGCTCCTTTATTTGGAGCCTGTTTATTGGAGATTGGTATTCAGCTAAAACTGACGTAAAATCGCTGTTTGTTATTAATCGTTATTTGCCTTTAGGAAAAACCATGAAGCTTAATCCCGGACAGGACGCTGCCGTTAAAATGATCTCAGGACCGTGCCTTGTCTTAGCGGGAGCCGGTAGCGGTAAAACGCGCGTGATCACCAATAAAATAGCGCACCTTGTGCAGAATTGTGATTATCTGGCAAAAAACATCGCCGCAGTAACCTTCACCAACAAGGCGGCCCGGGAGATGAAAGAGCGTGTCAGTCAAACACTTGGGCGCAAGGAAGCGCGTGGTTTGATGGTCTCTACCTTTCACTCCCTGGGGTTGGAAATTATAAAGCGTGAAGTTAAAACCCTGGGCATGAAAGCCGGTTTTACCCTGTTTGACGATCAGGATACGCTGGCATTATTAAAAGAGCTCACTGAACGGCAATTAAAAGAAGATTTGGATCTGCTGAAAGCTCTGATTACGCAAATTTCCAACTGGAAAAATGCCCTGGTGTTACCGCCGCAGGCGATCAAGCGGGCAAAGGGGGAGCGGGAGATCTTATTCGCACACTGTTATGATCTTTACCAGCGTCAATTAAAAGCCTATAACGCCTTGGATTTTGACGACTTGATTGTTTTACCCACTTTATTGCTGACCCACAAAGAAGAGGTGCGTTTACGCTGGCAGAAAAAAATCCGTTATCTGCTGGTGGATGAATATCAGGATACCAATACCAGCCAGTATGAACTGATCAAAGCCTTAGTGGGTGAACGTGCACGATTTACCGTGGTGGGCGATGATGACCAGTCTATCTATTCATGGCGTGGCGCGCGGCCGGAGAATTTAGTGCTGCTGCAAAAGGATTTTCCGCAGTTAAAAGTGATTAAACTGGAGCAGAACTACCGCTCCAGCCAGCGTGTTTTGAAATCGGCCAATGTGTTAATCGCCAATAATCCACATGAATTTGAAAAACGTTTGTTCAGTGAATTAGGCTACGGTGAGCCCTTAAAAGTGCTGTTTGCGAATAATGAAAAACATGAAGCAGAGCGGGTAGTGATGGAGCTTTCCGGACATAAGTTTATGAATGGCGCCTCCTTTAAAGATTATGCCGTACTTTACCGTGGTAACCATCAGAGCCGTTTATTGGAAAAGGTGATGATGGAGAACCGTATCCCCTACCGTATTAGCGGCGGTACCTCCTTTTTTGCCCGCAGCGAAGTGAAAGATATCATGGCTTATCTTAAGTTATTGGTGAATCATGAGGACGACAACGCCTTTCTGCGTATTGTAAATACGCCGCGGCGAGGTATAGGCCCCGGCACTTTGGAGAAACTGGGCAGTTACGCCAACATGCGCCACAGTAGTCTGTTTGCCTGCAGTTTTGAAATGGGCTTAGAGCAAACCTTATCGGGTAAAGGTCTGCAGTCATTGCAGGCCTTTACCCGCTGGTTGGTGGAGCTTAATGATCGTCTCAAACGCGATCAAGCCATTGATGTTGTCCGTGATTTGATTCGTGATATTGGCTACGAAGACTGGTTATATGAAAGCAGTCCAAGTCCCAAGGCGGCGGAGATGCGCATGAAAAACGTATCTATGTTATTTAAATGGGTAACAGAGATGCTTAAAGGTGATGATCTTGATGAAGAGATGACCTTAGAGCAGGTGGTTGCCCGTCTGACCCTGCGCGATATGTTGTCCCGCAATGAGGAGGAGGAGGAGCTGGATCAGGTGCAGTTAATGACCCTGCATGCATCAAAAGGGCTGGAATTTCCCTATGTCTATATGATTGGCATGGAGGAGGGGATTTTACCGCATCAGGTCAGTATTGATGAGGATAATGTCGAAGAGGAGCGCCGGCTTGCTTATGTGGGCATAACCCGAGCGCAAAAAGAGTTGACCTTCACCCTTGCCAAAGAGCGTAATCAATATGGTGAAACGATCAAACCGACACCCAGCCGGTTTTTATCGGAACTGCCGCAAGATGATCTGGACTGGGAGAGTGGGCCGAAGAAAAAAACCGAGCAGCAGAAAAAACAGCTGGCGGAAAAAGGGATAGCCAGTTTACGTGCCTTGTTTGATTAGGCGCTGTCCCTAATTGGAATCGCGCCTTCAGGCGGGCAAATAATTTGTAAAAACATCCTATTAAAAATGATCAAGGCACTGATTTAAAGAAAGAACAAACACCGAGCCTGAAGGCTCAGTTCCTGTAGTATGTACGCGGCCTACTATTCGGAATCTCGCCTTCAGGCGGGCAAATGTTTTGTAAAAACATCCTATTAAAAATCATCAATATACTGATTTAACAAAAGAACAAGCGCCAAGCCTGGAGGCTCAGTTCCGGCAATATGAACACCTCTTACCATTCGGAATCGCGCCTTCAGGCGGGCAAATGTTTTGTAAAAACATTCTATTAAAAATCATCAAGGTACTGATTTAACGAAAGAACAAGCGCCTAGCCTGAAGGCTCAGTTCTGGTAGTATGTACACATCTTTCCATTCGGAATCCCGTCTTCAGGCGTGTATTTTTTAGAGTGGTTGTTGTAACTATCAGCTTAACGGCAGATTCCAGAATAAAAACACTAAGATAGTATTTTTCTATTATATCCATAATAACAAACGATTTTACCTATCTATATTTTGTATTCATAATTACCCCATCGAAACAAGAACTGGCAAACACAATATTTGCTAACTTGTTTCAAAATTTTTCAAATTATGTAATATCAATAACCCCATATAATAAAAGGAGTTACACATGTTAGAGAATATCGAAGGCCAAAAAGTACCAAATGTTACTTTCCCAACCCGCCAGAATGATGAATGGGTAAATGTTTCTACCGATCAACTTTTTTCAGGCAAAACAGTGGTCGTTTTTTCATTGCCAGGAGCATTTACGCCAACCTGTTCTTCAACACATCTACCTCGTTACAATGAATTAGCAGGCGTATTCAAAGAAAATGGTGTGGATGATATTATCTGTATCAGTGTCAACGATACCTTTGTAATGAATGCCTGGCTTGCTGATCAGGAAGCTCAAAATATCACTGTCGTGCCGGATGGTTGTGGCACCTTTACAGAAGGTATGGGGATGCTGGTAGATAAAAGTGATATCGGTTTTGGCAAACGCAGCTGGCGTTACAGTATGCTAGTCAAAGACGGTGTCATTGAAAAAATGTTTATCGAGCCGAATAAACCAGGTGACCCGTTTGAGGTTTCTGATGCCGATACTATGCTTAATTACATTAATCCCAATGCCAAAGCACCTTCTGCGGTAGCATTATTCACTAAACCGGGCTGTCCTTTCTGTGCCAAAGCCAAAGCGGCATTAAAAGATAACAATATTGCTTTTGAAGAGATTGTGCTGGGTAGCGATGCAACCAGTGTCAGCCTGAAAGCCATAACCGGGCAATCCACTGTGCCGCAGTTATATGTAGACGGCAAACACTTGGGTGATAGTGATGCGGTGATTGCATACGTTAAGGGTTAATACCCAATAATAATATTTGCTATTAATGCAATAATCAGAAGCGCATTTTCAGTTGGAAAATTGCGCTTTTTTTACCTCGAATTTCAGTAACATTAAGTGCGGAGTCGTTATGAAACAGGCTGTGTTTCTTTTGAAAATCAAGGTTGTAGCCGGGTGATGCTTAAAAACAGAGCCTTATTGGATCTCTATGGCGAGCATGGCACGGGACGTTTTTTGGGGACGGAGATGATTAGTCCGCAAGCTGAGCATCTGGCGCATCTGCTTGCCTGGACACACCAAAATAGCATGACTGTTTCCCTGATGCTGGAGATGCCATTTTATCACCCTGTTATTGAAGAAGGGCTGCGTACTGCATTACGCGATTTGAACGCCAAATTGAGACTTGGTTCAGAAATACTGAATGAATGAATGTATGGAATGTGGGCCGGGTGTTAATTAATAAAAATCTAATCACATTTTTGACTTAAATAT
Organism: Psychromonas sp.; assembly: GCA_036525635.1. Classification (GTDB taxonomy): domain Bacteria; phylum Pseudomonadota; class Gammaproteobacteria; order Enterobacterales; family Psychromonadaceae; genus Psychromonas. The sequence goes on from DATCZZ010000131.1 coordinate 5,418, forward strand.
TTTATTTTTACTGATTCATTTTCACCAGTTCCTGGTTGTTTTTTGATCGTATCTAGTTGTTATTAATTGTATTTTATCCTGCTAGTTGTAATTTTAGAAAAGTCAAATGAGGGAAATAAAAAATATATAATAAAATTTAAGTCAAAATATAATCTATATTTATAGTTCGTTTAACCATATACAAGGATGTTATTATGAAAAACAAACTAACCTGCCGTTTATTCTTTATTTTTTCACTGTTTTTTCTGGCTTTTTGCAATCAGGCGGTGGCTGCCGATAAAACCGAGCAGGCAATGCAACAGAGTGCGCAAATTACAGAAAAAATAAATATCAACATGGCAACAATTCAACAACTGGCGACTATCAAAGGTATTGGCGACAAAAAAGCACAGGCCATTATCGACTATAGAGAAGTAAACGGTGATTTTACCGATTTAACCGAGCTAGTTAACGTAAAAGGAATTGGCGAAGCCACATTGAAAAAAATAGAACCTTTTATAACTCTTTAATAATCAACATTAAAATGGAACCTCAATAATTAGAGGTTCCATTTTTTATTACCTCACAAAGATTCAGTCGTAATATCAGCAAATAATTTTTTTATTGTCATCTATGGATGTTATAAATTTAAGGATAAAAACGATGAATGCAAATAATAAAATTCTATTAAGAATAGTGGCCGTCTATCTATTTCTTCTGGGCGGCCCTTCCCATGCAGAGCCTATAGCTGAATGGACACCCCAAAAACTCACCATAGAACAAATGCAAGGCGCACTATCATCTTATGAAATTTCAGTAAAATTGACTGAAAATACTGCGTCATTTGTTGTCGAGCTTGGACCACATCTCTCTAAATGGGTGATCGCTTCTCCAGCCTCTTTTGAACAGGCAAGTGCAGGTGAAGAAATCAAAATTACCCTCATAATAAATCTTCCTCCCGATGCCCCGGTTCAAAGCTTCAATGGCACGGTCAAATTAAGAAGCCGGGAAAGAGAAACATCTCCAAACGTGTTAGCAAAACCCTTACCTGTTTTGTTAAAAATCGGGAAAAAAGTACATAAGGATAAACCTAACCATCCAGGTAAAGCTGGAAAAGAAACGTTATTGGGTATTGATAAAGATAATGATGGGGTAAGGGATGATATCCAAATATACATCGCGAAAACTTATCCCGATGAAGAGGCGGTTCGACTTGCGTTGACTGAAATGGCCAAACAGTATCAAATAATTCTAATGCAGGCAGATGTACCTGATACGGCACTTAATAATGCAGTCAAGACGATGAGACATGGTGAATGTCTTGATTATATAAAAGGCAGTATTGCAGCTGATATGTTGTCAGAACTTCGTGCCAGAATGTTTAATACTAAAGATCGTAGTATCGAATATATAAAATACAGTGATAGTTTGGGTGGAGAATTCATCTCAGTTCGCCCCGTGAAAGATTGGAAAAACAGTTGCGTATTTGACCTTGATTTGGCAGGAGGTATGCAATGAATATTCGACTATTACCTTTTTTAGGAGCCATGGTATTAATACCTAATCTCGGACACGCAGCAGATGAGAGCTTATGCAAACAAAAAGTTAAAG
>DATCZZ010000132.1:0-9847 GCA_036525635.1 Psychromonas sp.
TCAAATCAAGCCACATTTTTAAGTTGTTCAAAATGTTTAACTGTATTGTGTGTCGCATTTATAAGCGAAACAGTGTGTATCGGGGCTGTGAATGCAACACTTCTTACCGAGAAAAAGGTTTTAAAGACACCCATATCAATCTCTCCTAAGCAGTTAGCTGCTTCTGAGAAAATAAAACGATGGGCTGCTCTTTGGGCTCCGCTGAAAATTACATAACGCCGTTAGCTGCGTCCAAAATTTAGTAATGGCATTATGTTCAACAATCTAAAATCATAGATTTAGTCTTTGATTATTCAGCTGACAGTAGCGGATCATATCCGACTCCTATTTCAATATGGATCGGAGTTTCTTGCAACAGGATAGCATCGACAAGTTTGACGGATGTTAAGTCATTTCTGTGTTCGAATATTTTGTAATAGTTTGAGATAAAACATTTTTTTGGACTCAGGCATTCGCTCCAAACACAATCGGCTTATTCTCCTAATGAGATAGTGATTTTTGCTATAAGTCCTTGCGGGGTATTCTTCTCGAGAATCAGCTGCCCGCCATACGCATTTGCTAGTGATTTTGTTATCGACAGCCCCAGGCCAACATTCGAGTCATCGGTATCTCTGGCGGTGTTAAGGCGGGTAAATGGCTTCACGACTTCTTCCAGTTTGCTATCATCTATACCTATTCCTGTATCAATAACAGCAATAACCAGGTACTTTTTATCAATTGCCATATTCAGAGAAATTGAGTTTAACTCACCTCCGTACTGAATCGAGTTATTGATAAGGTTTTCAACCATCCGTCTTGTGCTTAAGGGCGGAATATTTTCTATTAACTTCTCCTTTCCCTGATATTGAACGGTTATATTTTTTTCAGAATATTCATCCACAATTGTCTGCATTAGGCTGTTAACATCGGTAGATTGTCTCTCTTCTATCTGGTTATCATCTTTTGCAAAACGCATGGTTGCTTGCAGCATTTTTTCCATTATTGAAAGGGTACGCTGCATCTGCAATTTGTCGTCACTCTCTTCAATAAATTCCAGTCGCAGTCGCAAGCTGGTCATCGGGGTTCTTAAATCATGAGAGATAGCTGCCAGCAATTTGCTTCTCTGCTGTATATAATCGGATAGTTGTAGCTGCATTTCATTAAATGCTTTAATGGTCGGGTACAAATCTTGTGGCCCATCAGTTTTTACCAGTGAAACTTTCTTATTCATGGCAAATTCGCCAGCGGCTTTTCCTAGCGCTCTCACTGGCGCTAAAGCCTTCTGGATAATAAACAGTGATATCAATATAGTAAGCAGCATTGCAGCCGAAAGGAGTATAAGAACGCTCGTTGACCAATGAGTGATTTCTTCCCTCACCCCTGAGGAGAAGTTAAGCCAGGAACCGCTACTGAGTCTAATGGAGCCGTCAATGGTAGCGAGATAAAGCATCTTCCTCATGGGCCTGCCCGACATCATCGTATTGTGCATCTCGCTCATGTTTAAGATAGGCCGGGCCTGCTGAACAAGGGACAGATGCACCCGGTTTATTCCTGCCGTTCTTAATCGCTCAATTAACTGAGCAACCTCTGGATTGTTATCTTGATTGGTTTCAATGTTTGGCTCTCTTGTGATAGAGAGTGATAGATCGGAGCTACTACTCGCCTGAATAATAGAGTGATGCAGTTCGGCTGGTGTCTGCGATAAAATATTGACCACTGAGATGACACGCTGTATGCCGCCCGATGATGATAGAAAAGTCAGGCTCTTTGATTTTTCTGAAGAAAGCAAATAGAGAGAAAGGAAAAAACTCACAGCAAACCCGACGCAGATAATCAATCCAATCTGGTGAATAAGCTTTTGTCGTTGATACCAGTTAATCATGAGTAACCTCACAGCTAAATTGATACCCGCCTCCCCAGATGGTTTTTATCAGCTTTGGTGATTTAGGATCCTCTTCGATTTTCTTTCTTAACCGGCTTATCAGCGTATCTACAGCACGGTCATAGACATCCGCACCTCTTCCCTGGACAAGTTTTAATAAATCCTCTCTTGTCAGCACAACATTCGGATGTAACAGAAATGCAAGCAACAGTTCAAATTCGGTTGAGGTTAATGTCACTAATGCGCCTGCCGGATTGGTTAATTCACGCGTTTTTGAATCCAGCGCCCACCCTGAAAACTGATACCTGATATTGCCTGTTGATATCTGCTCATTGACATTGGGGATTGTGAAGTGTCTACGCAGTACAGACTTGATCCGCGCTAACAACTCTCTGGGATTGAACGGTTTAGGGATGTAGTCATCAGCCCCCACTTCCAGACCAACTATTCTGTCAATCTCCTCACCTAACGCCGTCAGCATAATGATTGGAATATTAGAGGTGGCACGAATTTCCCTACAAAGTGTGATGCCATCTTTACCAGGCAGCATCAGGTCTAAAATTAGCAGGTCAAAATGTCTATGGTTCATTTGCTTTTCCATTTCCCCTCCATCAGCAGCAATGCTGACGTTAAACCCGTGTTGTAGCAAAAATCGACTTAATAATTCCCTGATCTCTCTATGGTCATCGACAACGAGAATGTTATAAGTTCGTTCCATCTAACTACCTCTGTAAAGCATTCATATTATTCAATATATACTTTTTGTTAGCGAATGTATGACAAAGTTTGTCAATCTGAGTATTTGTCATCAAATGTCAGAAATAAAGGTATTTGCGACACACATTAAATAGCGATCTCTGCTGTAATTAAAGTGACAAAAACACTTGGAGGAAAGCATTATGAAAAATATCACTAAAACCGCTTTATTGATCGTTGCTATTGCCTTTTCGGTTGGGGCGACTGCTCATAACTACGGCAACGGAAGGCATGCAATGATGAATTCTGATAACCCACAATATCAGGAGATGTTAGCGCTAAGAAACAATCCGGAAGCGATGCAAGCCTGGATGCTGAGTATGCACAACAATCCAGAAGCTATGTTCCAATGGATGGAAAAAATGCACACTAATTTCGAAAATGATGCAAATTTCCAGCGCACCGGTTGCCATGGAACTTGGCGCGGCTCTGATAATACAGAGAGCCAGGAGTAGGCAGGAGGTTATCATGCATGCATTTTATGATTTTGGACTATTTGGAGGAGGCTGGCATATGATTGTGCTGTGGATTTTATTGTTAGCTGTATCTATCTGGCTGGTTTTCTCTCTCAAGAATAGTAACCAGAATCAACCTGAATCCGCATTGGAGATTGCGAAAAAACGTTATGCCAAAGGAGAGATCAGCAAAACTGAACTAGATGAAATTACGCGGAGCTTATAATAGCAAATCTGATCTTTCACACCCTAAGAAAGGTCAGTGACGCCGGTTATCGTTATCCTGCATAAATCATTAGCCATGCGGTTAGGCTTTACCATCGTTTTACGCTTAGTTTTCGAGAGGTTGAAGCATTACTGGCAGCCGATGCATCATTGTAAGCGATGAAACACTTCGTCGCTGGTGCAAAAAGTATGGCTGCCCAGATTTATTACTCATTATCAGCTGTCAGTGATAAGAGCCAGATAGACAATACGGCAACGGCTGCAAAACCACCGAGAATAATCGCAGGCATTGCGGCATAACCTAATGTATGCCAAATAACAGATTCTAACGTACTCATATTACCTCCTTACCAGCCTTCTACACCTGTCATATCCGGCAGTTCATGCGCTATACCTTTATGACAATCAATGCATGTTTTATCACCCGATGCCAGTGCTGTTGAATGCATTTTTACACTTCGCGGCCCCTGCTCGGTGAAATCCATATAATCAAACTCATGGCAGTTACGGCACTCCTGCGAATTGTTCTCTTTCATTCGTTGCCACTCCCGGCTCGCTAAATGGCCGCGTTTTGCATAAAATTTTTCTTCCGTGTCTATGGTGCCCAGAGCAAAGGCCACCAGCTCTTTTGATGCCTGGACTTTACGGATAATTTTATCTGTCCAGTTATGCGGTACATGACAATCTGAACAGATTGCGCGTACACCGGAGCGGTTTGAGTAGTGGATAGTTTCCTGAATCTCTTTAACTATTGGTGCGTGACAGGTAGAGCAGAACGCTTCCGTATTGGTTGCTTCCATACCCGTGTTAAATGCGCCCCAGAAAAGCAAACCACCCATAAAGCCCATGAAGAGAACGATGCCTGCTGCTGCTTTACTTGGGGAAGAAAAACGCTTCCAAAATGCTTTTAATAACTTCATATATAGCCTCTCTTATCCGTATTGGCTATCAACTAGCGTAATGAATCAACTGGCTGAAAGGTGTTCTCTACCAGCGGGGTTGCATCAGCCTGCGGCACATGGCATTGCAGGCAGAAATAACGACGTGGGGAGACATCTGACAGGGTGATCCCATCGCGAGTTACAAAATGGGTCGGACTGATTTTGGTCGCACCAATTGCTCCGGCATTTTTCCAGCTGTGGCAGGATAAACACTTATTCGCGTTCAGTGTTACTTTATAGCCGCGCACATCATGTGGAATAATAGGGGGCTGATGGACGTAGTTCCTGTCGATCGGCTCCCGGTCCTTCTGGATACGTTTCATTGTTTCTGCTTTATTGATATCAGAAATCTCCTCATAACCGCGCAATGATTCCAGGCCGCCGTTATTAGTGACAATATCCGTATCAGCACTCCATGAAGACGATGCCGATAATGCTACAATCCCTGCCAGTGTTGCTGAGAGCCATTTTTTCATCTTATTTCTCCATTCTTTTCCAGGCTATTCTTAGCGCTTAAAACGGTTGTAAATTCAAAAACACTTTCCGAACAAACATCAACGCAGCGGCCGCAGTTTGTACAGCTTAAATCTTTAACTAAAGGTCCTATTTTATCTTTCCCCCCATATACCGGCCCCTTTAGGACCGCGGGTTCGGGACAAACAGCAAAACAGTCCAAGCAATCCGTACAGTTATCACGCTTAACTGCGCTCACTTTGATTAAACTCGTTCTGTTGATCAGAGAGTAAAAAGCGCCCATGGGACAGAGGTGACCGCACCAGCCGTTTTCAACCGCAAGCAGGTCAAACAGAAAGATCATTAAAAACAAGATCCAGCCCAACCCCATACCAAAAAAAATCCCGCGGTTAAATGCCGATACCGGATTGACCAGTTCCCACGACATTACCCCGGTAAATAGCGGCAGTATCATCACCATGGCTAAAATCCAGTAGCGCCATTGCCGGCTTATTACTTTCTCCTTTCGCAAGTGTAACTTTCTTCTGCACCAGGCTGCCGCATCGGTCAATAAGTTAACCGGACAAACCCAGGAGCAAAATACACGCCCGCCTGCTAAGCCATAAAAGAGAACGACAATTAATGCCCCTAAAACCCCCTGAAATAGCGGTAAATGTCCAGCGGCCATGCTTTGCAGTAATATAAATGGATCAGTAAAAGGCACGACGCCTAACAGCAAGCTGGCGCTTAAATTACCCTGAATAATCCAAATGCCAGCCAACGGACCAAGCAAAAAAAACGTTAATATCATGATCTGTACTGTCCGGCGCAGCAGTAAAAAGCGATTGGCTGCAAACCAACCTTTTTTCTTTACTGCTTCGAAACCTAGAGACCGTTTTTTCATTTCACCGCCTCAGGCATACGATCTGGCAGATCCAGTACGGGATCAATTAATGACTTGCCCGCTTTTTCTTTTTCTTTCCAGCCCCAGCGATAATGGTGGCCAAGCTCGCCCTTGGCGATAGTTCTCGGTAACACTTTGATCGCCGCTTCTTCTAAAACACAGGCTTGTTCACATTTACCACAACCGCTGCAGAGATCTGAATGTACTGTCGGAATAAACACTGCATGATGCCCGGTACGAATATTGCGATGGCTCTCCAAGGTGATGGCTGCATCTATCAACGGGCATACACGGTAGCAAACGTCACAGCGCAGACCTTGAAAATTAAGACAATTTTCCTGGTCTATTAACACTGCCAAGCCCATTCTGGCGTCGTCGATATTGTCAAGTCCCGGAGCAAGTGCTCCTGTCGGGCAGGCAACTTTACAAGGAATATCTTCACACATCTCACAGGGATCTGTGCGAGCCAGAAAATAAGGGGTGCCGGTTGCTATCGGCTGAAATAATCTTCCTAACTTGAGGATATCGTAAGGGCAAGCCTCTACACATAAACCACAACGGATGCATGCTGCCTGAAAATCAGCTTCAGGTAATGCACCCGGCGGGCGAAGCAGCTGCGGATTGGCGGACTGGCTTTGATTCGAATAAGCAGCCAGTCCCATTCCCATAAATGCGACGCCGCACGCCCCTTTACTTGTATCAACAAGAAACTGACGGCGTGTGACTTTACGTTGAAGACGTTTACTCATACTTTTTTATTAAACTTTTTTAGAAACTTTTACAGCACACTTTTTGTAATCTGTTTCTTTTGAAAGCGGATCGGTCGCATCGAGCGTGATCTTGTTAACCAGCTGCTTCGCATCAAACCATGGCATGAATACCAGACCTTTCGGCGGACGGTTACGGCCACGGGTTTCAACACGCGAGGTCAGTTCACCACGACGGGAAGCGAGTACAATTTCATCGCCCCGGCGCAGTCCGCGCGATTTAGCATCATCCGGGTGCATAAATACAACCGCATCGGGGAATGCCCGGTATAACTCAGGAACGCGGCGTGTCATTGAGCCTGAATGCCAGTGTTCAAGTACACGGCCGGTGCTTAACCATAAGTCATATTCTGCGTCCGGCACTTCAGCAGGCGGTTCATAGGGCAGTGCAAAAATGACCGCTTTATTGTCTTCTTTCCCATAGAACTGTACTTCACTGCCTTTTTCAACATAGGGATCATAACCCTCACGGAAACGCCATAATGTTTCCTTGCCGTCAACGACCGGCCAGCGAAGACCACGCGCCTGATGGTACTGATCAAAAGGTGCTAAATCATGTCCGTGACCACGGCCGAAGGCTGCATACTCTTCAAACAGACCTTTTTGCACATAAAACCCAAAATGGCGAGCTTCATCATTTAACTGCTCATCCTTTACTTCATCAAGCGAAAAGGCATCAACATTACCATTACGATAAAGTACGTCATACATGGTTTTGCCCTTCACTTCCGGCATTTTAGCGATCAGATCTGCACTCCAGACCTCTTCAATTTTAAAGCGCTTGGCAAATTCCATCATCTGCCATAAATCAGACTTAGCGCCTTGCGGTGCTTCAACCTGCTGATGCCAGAACTGGGTTCGGCGTTCAGCGTTACCGTAAGCTCCCTCTTTTTCAACCCACATTGCAGTCGGTAAAATCAGATCGCCCATTTGCGCCGTGACGGTAGGATAAGGGTCTGAAACAACGATGAAGTTTTCCGGGTTACGGTAACCCGGAATGATTTCTTCATTAATGTTTGCACCAGCCTGAACGTTGTTATTACACATTACCCAGTAGGCATTGAGCTTGCCGTCTTTAAGCATGCGGTTCTGCAGAACCGCATGGTAACCGGGTTTTGGCGGGATAGTGCCTTCGGGCAGTTTCCATATTTTTTCAGCAATAGCGCGATGTTTGGGATTGGCAACCAGCAGATCCGCAGGCAGACGGTGTGAGAAGGTGCCCACTTCACGCGCAGTGCCGCAGGCAGAGGGTTGTCCGGTTAATGAGAACGGGCCTGAACCAGGTTTGGAAATCTTACCGGTTAACAGATGCACATTATAGATCAGGTTGTTTGCCCATACCCCGCGAGTATGCTGGTTGAAGCCCATGGTCCAGTAAGAAGTAACTTTCTTTGTCGGATCAGCATATAACTGGGCAAGTTTAATCAGTTTATCAGCCGGTACGCCGGACATTTTCTCTGCGTATTGAACATCGAACTCAGAAACATATTCTGCAAACTCCTCAAAAGTGATGGGCGTTGAAGCACCCGAGTCTGGATTCTTCGCCGCTTTTTGCAGAGGATGCGCAGGGCGCAAACCGTAACCTATATCTGTTACACCTTTGCGGAAGTTGGTATGTTTTTTTACAAACTCCTGGTCAACGGCATCGTTTTGGATGATGTAGTTGGCGATAAAATTTAAAATCGCCAGGTCAGATTGGGGCGTAAAGATCATGCCATTATCAGCCAGTTCAAATGAACGATGGGTATAAGTAGATAACACATGAACACGCACATCAGGATTACTTAAACGGCGATCGGTAAGACGCGACCAAAGAATAGGATGCATCTCGGCCATATTTGATCCCCAGAGTACAAAGGCATCCGCATTTTCGAGATCGTCATAACAGCCCATAGGCTCATCAATACCAAAGGTACGCATAAAGCCACCCACGGCAGAAGCCATGCAGTGACGTGCATTTGGATCAAGATTATTGCTGCGGAATCCGGCTTTCATCAGTTTAGAAGCCGCATAACCTTCCCATACCGTCCACTGACCAGAGCCGAACATGCCCACAGAGGTCGGGCCTTTCTCCTTCAGCGCATCTTTAAACTTTTCAGCCATGATATCGAAGGCGGCGTCCCAAGAAATGGGTTCAAACTGCCCCTCTTTATCGTAAATACCATCCGTCATTCTCAATAGCGGGGTAGTTAAACGATCTTTGCCGTACATGATTTTTGAAAGAAAATAACCTTTGATACAGTTAAGGCCCTTGTTCACCGGTGCATCGGGATCTCCCTGGGTCGCTACAACACGCCCCTCTTGAGTGCCAACTAAGACACTGCAGCCGGTACCACAAAAACGGCAGGGTGCTTTATCCCATTTTATTTTACTGGCATCTTTGCTGGCAATTAAATTGCTCGCCGACGCTGGTAGCGTTATGCCGGCAGCAGCAGCAGCAGCAGCCACCGCCTGCGCTTTCATAAATTCACGTCTGGTAAATTTCATTTTACGCCCTCACTATTTATTTATGCGTCTGTTTTTTCAAATTCATGATAAACCAGAGCTGTATTAATCACGCCGTCCAACTCATTTATAGTGTCCAGTACTTCCATAATCGCCCTTTGATTGGGAGCTTCTAACAGCACTATCGCTTTGCCCTGAGCTGAAATGGTGACCACTTCGGCGCCCTCCAGCAAATTAATCTTTTTTTTAATCGCCGCCGACTTTGCTGCATTGATATGAACGATCAGGCTGGATATATGTAATTCATCTCTCTTCATCATAATTTCCTATCACTATAGCTTGAGTAGGGCAAGGCGCCACACAAGCACCGCAGCCTGTACATAAGTCGCTATCGATTTGTGGTGTAGCATTAAATGCAAGCTCAAAAGTAAGCGCCTGAGCCTCGCAACTTTCCGCACAACTGCGGCAGTGCACTTGTGCCACAGCTAAACAGCCGTCATTAATTCGCGCTTTTTTATGCCAGGGTGATGCACTGCTGGGTAGAAAAATGGGCTCTTTACAACTCTCTGCACACTTGCCGCAGAAAGTACATTCACCGAGATTAAAATCAATATTCGGATAACCACCGTCGCCCCTGACAATTATTTTTTCAGGGCAGGCCGCAATGCAATCGCCACACTGACTGCAGCTGTTTAAAAAATTCTGGGTATCAGCTATCCAGGGTAATAAGTTGTTTGTCGCAACTATCTTCTTCGCTTTAAATAAACCTCGTTTACTCGCACTGAACTGCACATTGGCACCCTGATTTTTAGTTTGTGACTTGTCTGCAAACATTCTCGTGATGAAAAGATCTAATGATTTATATTGTAGCCTGTAACCTAAATTGAGGAAGGTCAATCATAAAGGAATGAGAGTGGGAGTTGCCCCTCATTTTATGTGGTTCTGTGTTTTTATCGGTATTGTCAACTTAACAACGGCTCTGCAAATTATGCAAAAGGTATGGGCCAAGTTATTGCAAGCAGATACAAAAGCTGTGCTGC
>DATCZZ010000133.1:0-5119 GCA_036525635.1 Psychromonas sp.
AGTTAGCACTACAATCTGTTAATGGTCAAAAGCTTTTAACCTCAAAATAGGGATTCAACAGACTCTCTTTCTGATTATACAATAAGGGTTGTCCGCCTAATTCACAAACCCTGGCACCGGCTTTTTCAGCAATGCAATGTCCAGCGGCGGTATCCCACTCCATGGTTGGTCCTAAACGGGGATAAAGATTCGCCAGCCCCTCGGCAATCAGACAGAACTTTAATGAGCTACCCACTGCAAGCGTCTCATAATCGCCTAATTTATCTAAATAAGCAGAGAGCCCTGCACTTGGATGGGAGCGGCTCACCAGTACTTTTAATCTCTCTGCGCTGTTACAAACATGCAAAGGAATAGCCGCTTTTTCTGCTGTTGTTAAAAAAGTATGGCTTTTATCGCTATAATATAACTTGTCTAAGACCGGTGCGTAAACAACCGCTAATATTGGTTTTCCGTTTTCGATTAAGGCAATATTAACCGTGAATTCACCATTTTTTTTAATAAATTCTTTGGTACCATCGAGCGGATCAACTAACCAGTATTGTTGCCAGGTTTGACGCACAGACCAATCAATATTTGCCTGCTCTTCTGACAAAACGGGTATTTCCGGCGTTAGTTTTGTTAAGCCTTTCATTATAATCTCATGTGCAGCAAGATCCGCTTCTGTCAGCGGAGAAGCATCCGCTTTTAGCTGCACGTCAAAGTCACGTTGATATATTTGTAAGATGCCCTCGCCGGCAAGCCGCGCTATATTGCATATCCCTTCAACCACTCTCTGCTCATCAAAATAGACCATTTTTGTCCTCATTTTTTCTTCAATATTTATAATAACAAATTTAACAGGTGAATCATCTAACTTAAGAAAGCGAGCCCCTATCTTCATGGCAGGTGCTGACGGGAATAATTACCTCATGTTAATTATTTGTTACACAATATATTTGTAATATTACAGACATATTGTCTTTGTAACCTATCCACAACTGTTATAACAGATACAGCTAACCTCATTTACTTGCTACGGAGTCACAATATGAAATTTCGCAAAAGCTTAATGTCCAGCTTTATCAGTATAGCGCTGACATCAAGCGTTTATGCAGGAGTCTTGCCAGACAATCAAAAAAAACAGCAGTTGGTTTACTGATGCCAATAGTAAAATAACGGAAAAATTATCCGTCAATAGCATCGCAAAAGCTAAAAATGTCATTTTATTTGTGGGTGATGGTATGGGTATATCAACGGTAACAGCCGCGCGCATTTTACAAGGGCAACTCAATGGTAAAACAGGTGAAGAATACCAACTTAGTTTTGAGAAATTTCCCTTTTCCGCACTAGTTAAGACCTACAACGTGGATGCGCAGACGCCCGATTCAGCGGGAACCATGACGGCCATGATGTCAGGCGTAAAAACCGATGCCGGTGTTATCGGGGTCAGTGAAAATGCAACACGCGGAGATTGTGCCAGCATGGCCGGCAATGAACTGGTCAGTCTGCTGGATTTGGCTGAAATTAATGGCCTATCCACGGGGATTATTAGCACCGCACGCATTACACATGCGACCCCTGCGGCCACTTATGCAAAATCCGTTGAGCGCAATTGGGAAGATATTTCAGATATGCCCAGTGAAGCTATCAGTGCTGGCTGTAAGGATATTGCAGATCAATTAGTTAATTATGAAAGTAACTTAGAAAAACGCTTTAGCGGTATTGATGTAAACGGTATCGAAGTAGTGCTGGGTGGCGGCCGTCGTCACTTTCTACCCAAAGATGTCAACTTTAATACTCCAGATGCCGTAAGCAGCATTGAAGGGGATCGCAGCGATAATCGAAATTTAATTAGCGAGTGGCAAACTAGCTACCCTAATGGCAAATATGTTTATGATAGGACCGGTTTTGATGCCATCGACAGTGAAACGACTGAGCGTGTTTTTGGCCTGTTTAATGAATCACATATGCAATATTCCGCCGATATCGCCAACGATATTGCCGGTGAGCCAACGCTAACGCAGATGACCGACAAAGCGATCAACATATTAAATAATAATGATAAAGGTTATTTCCTAATGGTTGAAGCGGGTCGTATTGACCATGCTCACCATGCAGGCAATGCACATGGTGCATTAACCGATGCCATTGAACTTGCCAAGGCGGTACAGCATGCAGTTGATACAACTGATCCAGAGGAAACCCTGATCATTGTCACAGCAGATCATAGCCATGTATTTACCATCGCAGGTTATCCCAAACGCGGTAATCCTATTCTGGGTAAAGTAGTTGGCGTGGGCAGCACAACCCCAACGCTAGCCAGCGATGACCTGCCCTACACCACCCTGGGTTATAACAATGGAGGAGGGTTCAGAGATCTTGCTGATGAAACCGATGCCGATGCCGGTTATAACTCTGATCCCTTAGCCGGCCGTCAAGACTTAACAAGTGTTGATACCCAAAGCAGCGGCTTTCATCAGGAAACCACCGTACCGCTCGCATCTGAAACTCATGCGGGTGAAGATGTTGCCCTTTATGCAACGGGCCCGGGTGCCTACTTTGGCCAGGGTAATATCGAGCAAAGCGTCGTTTTCCATATGGTGAATAAAGCATTAAATCTGGTTAATCAGGAGTAAGGTAAAATGATGAATAAATTATCAGCAGATAAAAAAATAAAACAAAGCTTTAAAATGACATTAATCGCACTGGCTATTGCCAGCCTGAGCGCTTGTGTTGTAGATAATAAAGAGGCAGCTGACGATGATGCCACGCAAAGGTTGACCACAGCACAAATAAGCAGTAACAGCGGCAGTCAGTGGTATATTGATGCGCAAAAACAGGTGGCTGACACACAAACCAGCATTGCCAATATAGTGACCACTCGTGGTAAGGCGAAAAATATTATCCTGTTTATCGGTGATGGTATGGGCGTTTCTACCATCACAGCTGCACGTATTTTAGAAGGTCAGCAGAAAGGGATGCTGGGTGAAGAGAACAACTTAAGTTTTGATAAATTTCCCTTTGTCGGTTTTGCTAAGACCTACAATGTGGATGCGCAAACTCCTGATTCTGCGGGCACCATGAGCGCCATTATTTCCGGCGTTAAAACTGATATTGGCGTTTTAGGAGTTAATGAAAACATTACGCGTGGAGATTGTGCCAGCGTCGCAGGCAATGAAACCATCAGTGCCCTGGAACTGGCTGAAATTGCCGGCCTCTCTACGGGGATAGTGACGACTGCACGTATTACCCATGCCACTCCCGCAGCGACCTACGCCAAATCGGCGGATCGTAACTGGGAAGATATTTCCGATATGCCACCCGCCGCCGTCACGGCCGGCTGCAAAGATATTGCCGATCAACTGGTTAATTTTGAGGCTAATTTAGAAGCTCGCTATCCGGGATTAGATGTCAACGGCATGGAAGTCATGTTAGGCGGCGGCAGACGCCACTTTTTACCCAAAGATATTGCCGCCAATAGCCCGGATGCCGTAAGCAGCATTGAAGGGGATCGCAGCGATGGCCGTAATTTGGTGACGGAATGGGAAACGGCTTATTCAGATGGTTTATATGTTTACAACAAAACTGGATTTGACAGCATCAATAGCGAAACGACTGAGCATCTATTTGGACTGTTTAACGAGTCGCATATGCAATATGAAGCTGATCGAGAGAATGACATTTCCGGTGAGCCATCATTAAGTGCGATGACCAAAAAAGCAATGGCCGTTTTAGATAATAATGACAAAGGCTACTTCTTAGTGGTAGAGGCCGGGCGAATCGACCACGCACACCATGCCGGCAATGCATATAACGCCCTGAATGAAACCATTGAACTTTCCAATGCGGTGCAAACCGCGGTAGAAAATAGTGATCCGAGCAACACCTTAATTATTGTCACAGCGGATCATGGCCATGTATTTACCATTGCCGGTTATCCTAAACGCGGTAACCCCATTTTGGGGAAAGTGGTTAGTGTTGGCAGCAATGAACCGGCCTTAGCTGCGGATAATCTGCCTTATACCACGCTCGGGTATAGCAATGGTCTGGGCTTTAGAGATCTCGGTGATGAGAAGGATGCCGATAAGTCTTACGATGCAGCAGCGGTCACCGGGCGTGTGGATTTGAGCAGTATCGATACCACCACAACGGGTTTCCATCAGGAATCTTTAGTGCCTTTAGGGTCAGAAACGCATTCCGGTGAAGATGTGGCTGTTTATGCCGTTGGTCCGGGCGCACACCTGGTCAATGGTACCAATGAGCAAAATATTATCTTCCATGTGATGGATTTTGCTGGTGATTTAGTGAGCCGTGCAAATCTAGCTTTAAATTAATTTAAAATAATAACAGGCCATTCAGCGAGTCAGGTGGATGGCCTTTTTTTGATGGAGTACCATAATGAAAAGATGCATTTTTTTAGTGACCTGTTATCTATTTTCCAGCCTTAGTTACGCGCAATGCGAAAATGATCCTCAAATTCTGGGGGCGAGTTATAAAATACAACAGATTGACCTCAAAACGGGTAAGCCCTTGGCAGGGCTGCGGGGAGAACAGCGTTTAAATTTTTGGCGGAATCATGAACAGGTTCTGTATGAATATCAGGATCAAAAAATAAGCGAGAAATGGAACCAACTCAGTAATCAACAAGTTCGCCTGGTACGCTATTTTGATGATTTTCAGCGCGGCATTGAATACCAACCGACAGAGATAAACCACGGTCAAGGTGAGCATAACTGGGGAAGTAAGTTTCAGATTATTGATCCAATGTTTATTAAGCGATTAACCTTAACAAAACAAACGGGGCACGACTGCGATCTGCTCAGTCACTATCAACAAAGGCTGTTGCCATCAAACAACGCAAATAAAGAAACAGCACAGACAGTACAGCTAACCTGGTCCGCTGTTTACCAATTGCCGACCTATTTTAGTATTAAAAATAACGGCATATTAATGCAGTGGCAGCTACTGAAACTTAACAAAAATCCGTCACGGGTGCAGCAGGTGATACACAGCAAGCAGAACTATAAACTAACCGATTACAGTGATATTGGTGACAATGAATCCGATCCGTTTTTGGCAAAAATGATCAACCAGGGGTTTGTTGACCATCACGAATCAGGTTTTTATGACTCCCAGGGCA
>DATCZZ010000134.1:0-5455 GCA_036525635.1 Psychromonas sp.
CTTCAACGCCTGCCACTTTGAGCTGCACACGACCATCATCCAATAATAAAACATCACCTGTGCTGACCTCTTGCGGCAGTGTTTTGTAGTCAAGGCCAACACTTTGCTGATCTCCCTGACCTTTTTGAAGATCGCTATCCAGAGTAAATATGTCGCCTACAGCCAGGTTTATTTTTCCATCTTTAAAGGTGGATATGCGAATTTTAGGGCCTTGTAAGTCCCCCATAATGGCAATTTCAACCCCCAGGCGAGTGGCTATTTCACGAACTTGTTGAGCACGTTGAACATGATCGGCAGCTTCGCCATGGGAAAAGTTCATACGCACCATATTAGCGCCTGCTGCAATAATTTTTTCCAGGTTACTATCACGATCGGTTGCCGGACCTAATGTTGTAACAATTTTTGTACGTCTAGTCATTGTTAATTCCTATCAGTATTTTTTGTCAATTCGGATCAGGTCGCTGGCTGTTTATAGCGCCAATATACTTTGTGCCGGCTTTAGCCTGTGTACCTATGTATGAAGGGTTAATAAAATAATACAACCGTTAACTCTTAACAGTGTTTTAATATTTTAAGGCCTGTTAACTTTGCATTATAACACTTTATACAAGACCTACTTTTTGCAGGTGCGCAATGAAAACACTATTTATCGGCAGGCTTAAAATACGATGAGCGCTTAACTGTTGAATAGGAATTAATTGAGCTCAAAACGAAAAGCAAAAAGTTGTTCTGAGGTGACTCTTTCCTGGCCTTGCAATGCCGGCATAAATAACTCTTGCCTGACAAATGCCAGCACGGCTTGATCTAAAATGGAGTATCCACTGGAGGTCAGAATATTGGGGTTTTTAGGCTTGCCTTGGCTGGTGACTGTGAGTTTCACCACTACCCGGCCCTGCTGATTACGTAAAATAGCGCGTTGCGGGTAGACTGGTTTATGACCGGAGACGACAATTGCTTGTTGCAATACGCCCTGATTTAGAGCACTTAGTGTTTTCGATGAAGGATCGACTTGAGGTTGTTTTTTTATAACTTCTTTGTTTGCGGGTGGTGCTGCTGTGTTGCTAGCCGCAGCTTTATCTTGGGGGATAAGCTTGCGGATCGTTTTAACTTCAGTCACAGGCTCTGTTTCGCTGGCTGCAATTTTTTTCGGGTTCAGTTGCTCATCAAAAAGCGCCGCTTTTAACTCTGCCGCACTCTCGGCAGTGGTTTTGGCAATATTATCCAGTAAGGCCTGCTTTCTTAATTTAACTTCAGATTCAGAAAGTGTGCTGCTGTCCATCTGCTCGGTGATGACTTTTCTCCGCTCCATTTGTGCGGGTGCTGTTTCCTGCTCAGTTTCTTGTTTGAGCACTGGCTCTGCCGGCATTTTTATCTCTGCAGGTTGGGAAACAAAGTGAAGTTTAATCGCCTGCTCACCGGAGTTTAATGGTAATGGTTTGATGATCAATCTTTGCTCAAAATAGAGAAAAATAAAAGCATACAAAACAAGGCTGATAGTGAAAAAAAGAAAATAACGGCTAGTGGTTTTCATGCGCTGCGATCACATTTTTTTATCTTTTTCTGTTGCAAAAGCAACATGCTGAAACCCGGATAAACGCAGTTTATCCAAAATGGACAGGGCGATACCTAAGTCTGATTGTCTGTCTCCCCGGATCAAGATCGGCAATACCTGTTTTTTTTCATTTTCCTGCTGTTGCGCTTTCTGAATCCGTACAACTTCAGCCAGCATTAACTCTTCTGTGGTGATTTGCTGATTAATAAAAATCTGATTATCGCTGTTAATACTGATAGTTAAGACCTGCTCTGTTTGTGGCTGGCTATCTACGAGCTGGGGTAATTGTACTTCAATACTGCTTTGCATGGTCATTTTAAGCATGGCAAAAATAAAAAAAATCAGTAATAAAAAAATCACATCAAGCAGTGGCAATAGCTCAAAGCGAGCTGGTTTTTGAAAGGATTTTCGACTTAATTTCATCGAACGGCCTTTATCTTAGCTTCTTTTTGCTGCAGGTGAGCGCTCTCCTGCTGTTTTTGCAGCTCAACTTCATCAATCCCAAAGTATTCCTCTTTTTCGTTGACCGCACTGACGTACATCTCGGCCAGAGATTCCTGTGATGTTTTTTTAAGCTCCTTCATGTCGGCATGAAGATTAACAGCAACCTCATCTGATCCCTCTTTAAATTCGTAATGGTAGGGCATTTCACTATCCTTAGTTACCGCGTATTTGAAGACCTGCTCGTTGTCTTTAGCAGCGCGACTCAGCTCCTGAATTTTCATGATATCGCTAAGTTCATTGGTCACCAGGCTCTTTTGCCGGCAAGTATGATAAAACTCACTGCCGACCCCTTCCAGATGCTGGGTCAGCCTCTGCAGCAGTGAGCGGAATAAATTAAAAGGCAGCAATGCCAATAGTGCCACGGATAATCCCATTGCTGTTGATACTAAAGCTTGCGCAATACCGGCAACCACTTCGCTGGGGTTGTCTATCCCCTGTGAGCCGAGGATATTAAAAGAGTGAATAATTCCCAATACTGTACCTAAGATGCCGAGCATGGGCGCAAGGGTGATGACGGTATCAAGTAATGACTGCCCGCGGGACATATTGCTAATTTGTCTCTCTGCGTAGGATTCCATTTTATCATTGGGTGAAAATGGCAGGGCATTGATACCAAACTCCAGCATCTTTAATGCTGGTGTATCTAAGCGCTGGCAGGCTAACAACGCGTTAGTTTTATCTTTTTTATTTAAATAGGCGAAACAGTCAAGTAGCGGAAAGTGCTCTTTCTGCAGGTAATAATGCAGCCAAACGAAGCTGCGCTCTAGGGTCACAATAGTCGCCAAAAAGGAAGTTAATAATAACAACCACATGATCAGGCCGCCTTGCTGAAACCATAAGGGCATTGCCTGATTGATCTGGTGCAAAAAAGCAGAGCTCGCAATGATAATTGTCGTGCTGTCTAGTGCCATTCTCTGTTTATTCCTATTATTAATAACCGTGTCACGGCAAAGAGTATCATACTCAAAGCGCTTTAAGACGCTGCCACCTGCATATTAACCCGGTTTGTTTAGTTTGTTATAACCGGCCCTGATTAACAGCGCATTTTACCGTCTAATTCAGTATCTGGCAAAGCCGTGTAAATTCCTTGCTGCCGTTATACCGTTTTTTTTATCGGGGTGATATTTGCCAGGCTGATTTTATCATCTCTTTTAACAATATCTGCCTCGATGGAAAAACAGGTTGCCAGATTTTCCGGGGTAAGTACCTGTTCCGGCGTGCCATCCGCAATAATGGTCCGTCCGGCGCTTAGAGCAGCTGATTCAGTGTTACCCTTTGTCTCGCCCAGCAATATAAGGCGATCACAATAGCGCGCGGCGAGGTTCAGATCGTGAATCGCCGTGATTGCCAGTTTGCCGGATTGTGTCAGTGATTGTATTAACTGCAGGGTTTCTATCTGATGGCAGATATCTAAACTGGCGATCGGCTCATCAAGTAAAATAGTCGCCGCCTGCTGCGCCAGGGAGCGGGCAATAATCACCCGCTGTTTTTCCCCCCCGGAAAGTGTATTGACCTGGCGATTTTTAAGATGCAACACATCTGTTTTGCGCATCGCCTGTTCAATTAAGAGATTATCCCCACTACTTTCCAGTTCAAATGGACCAAGATAAGGATTTCTGCCCATGGCCACTAACTCTCTTACCGTAAACGCATAGGGTAATTCAATGGACTGTGGAACAAAGGATAGTTGTTTGGCGATATCGCGGCGTTTTTGCGCGTGAATTTCCCTGCCATTGAGCAAGACGGTTCCGGATTGCTGTTTTATCAATCCTAATAAGAGTTGCAACAGGGTGCTTTTACCAACCCCGTTGGCACCGATTAATGCAACAAATTGACCGCTTGCAAATGTCAGATTGATCTCTTTTAGTAATATCTGCTTGTTGTAGGAAAAGCATAAATTTTGGCAACTTAAGGGGGGCATAGTAAAGGCTCTCTTAACTGACAACAAGACGTTGTTTGATTAATAAAAATAGAAAAAACGGTGCGCCCAATGCCGCGGTGATAACCCCTAGCGGGATTGCCTGCTGATTAAAAAAGGTATTTAAAAAAAGATCTGCACCCAATAAAAGGATGGCACCGCCAAATAAACAGGCAGGCAATAAATAACGGTGTGCAGGCCCCAATAATAAACGCAAAATATGCGGTACCACTAAGCCGATAAATCCTATGCCGCCGACCACAGAAACCGACGCGCCAACCATCGCGGTACTAATCAGCAGTAAATTGCGACGTGTTTTACGTACATCAACACCGACGGACATGGCGTGCTGTTCGCCCAACAGGAGCAGATCCAGCTGCTTGCTGTAAAACAGTAATAAAATAAAGCCGCTCACGACGATCGGCAGGATAATCAGAACATGGTCCCAGGTTCGTCCGTCCAGCCCGCCCATTGTCCAATAAATAATCATCCGGGCAACATCCCAGTTATCCAATGACAGGGCCAGCAGCAGTGAGGTTGCAGATACATTCAGCGCGCCAATTGCAACACCGGAAAGCAACAAGGTGGCAATACTGGTTTGGCCTCTGCTTGAGGCCACCCGGTAAACAACAGTTAAGGAGATGCCTGCCCCAATAAAAGCAAAGAGCGGAATAGCCCAGGCCGAAATTAATGAAAACCCGAAGTAGATCGCAATCACTGCGCCGAGAGATGCCCCCGATGACACCCCCAGGATAGAAGGGGATGCCAGCGGATTGCGGAACATTCCCTGCATCACCAAACCACATAGCGCTAAACTCGCACCGGCAAGCGCGGCGATGATCATACGGGGTAAGCGCACATCTAAAATTATGCTGGATTGCCAGTGGGGGATATTGGACTGCATTGTGGCAAATAAACCCTGTTTTACAATAGTGTAAATATTCATGAATGGTATATCGACCGGGCCTTGCAGTACCCCGGTAATCATCAGAGTAATAAATAATGCGGCTAGGAGCATTAAAATAAATTGCCGAGAAAATAGGTTAGTGAACATTGGCTTTCTCTTGATAGGTTTGTATCTCCGGATGCAGCAGTTTGGCCATCGCTTCAACCCCTTTAATACGGTGCTGCGAAATACCCCTTAACCAGCTGCCGGGTAGCGCATAAATACGCCCATTTTTTAGCGCGGGCACATCTGCCCAGGCCGATTTTTCCTGCAGTATTTTTTGCGGTGACGGCTGCCCCTCATCCTGATTAAATACCCATTGATTCATCACAATCACATCTGGCTGCAGTGCAATAGCGACCTCTTCGCTGATTTTATTTTCACCATCGGCAATAATACCTGCTGCCACATTGATCCCGCCGGCAAGGCGAATTGCTTCATCCATTAACGAGTTTCCGCCGACGCTGTAACCGCTAAGGTCATAATACAAAACGCGTAATTTGGGCTTGTCTTTAACCTGCTGCTGCACAAAGCT
>DATCZZ010000135.1:0-2668 GCA_036525635.1 Psychromonas sp.
GATCCCTAAAATTTGTTTAGAGTTAGGCCGCGGTGTCTCCGGATTAATCGGTCATACCCAGCCAAGACGTCTCGCTGCCCGCAGTGTCGCTAACCGTATTGCTGAAGAGCTTGATTCAAGCGTCGGTGAAACCGTTGGTTACCGGGTCCGTTTTACCGATAAAGTAGGTCCCCAGTCTTATATTAAGTTAATGACCGATGGTATTTTATTGGCAGAAATCCAAAACGACCGTTTTTTAAGTCAATACGACACTATTATTATCGATGAAGCGCATGAGCGTAGTTTAAATATCGATTTTTTATTAGGTTACCTGAAACGATTACTGCCGCGTCGTCCGGATCTTAAAGTTATTATCACCTCGGCAACAATCGATCCGCAACGCTTTGCAGATCATTTTATCTCCGCCCAAGGTAAGAAAGCACCCATCATTGAAGTCTCCGGTCGGACTTTCCCGGTCGAAACCTTGTATCGTCCCCTTGAGGAATATGCCGGTGGTGATCAGATTGAAGGTATCTTTAACGCCGTTGATGAATTACAGCGATTGGGGCGTGGTGACATTCTGATCTTTATGAACGGCGAGCGCGAAATTCGCGATACAGCCGAAGCGTTAAGCCGGCGCAAGCTGCGTGATACAGAAGTGCTGCCCCTGTTTGCCCGTTTAAGTGTTGCCGAGCAAAACCGTATTTTCCAAGCGCATCGCGGTCAGCGTATTGTCCTGGCGACCAACGTTGCCGAGACCTCGCTGACTATTCCCGGTATCAAATATGTTATTGATACTGGCACCGTGCGCATTAGCCGTTACAGTTACCGCACTAAGGTACAGCGTTTACCCATTGAACCTATTTCGCAGGCAAGCGCCAATCAGCGTAAAGGGCGCTGTGGACGTGTCAGTGAAGGGGTGTGTATTCGCCTTTATGATGAAGATGATTTTCTGTCGCGCCCTGAGTTTACAGATCCGGAAATACTGCGCACCAATCTTTCCTCCGTTATTCTGCAGATGCTCTCTTTAGGATTAGGCGAGCTTAATCAATTCCCTTTTGTACAGCCGCCTGAAGATCGCAATATTAAAGATGGCTTGGCGCTGCTGGAAGAGTTGGGAGCAGTGGATCTAAGTGCTAAAAATCCGCGTAAAAAGCTTACCCCGTTAGGCCAGCAGTTAGCGAAACTGCCCGTGGATCCGCGTTTGGCGCGCATGATTTTAGCAGCGCAGGAGTTTGGCTGTGTCCATGAAGTGATGGTGATCAGTGCGGCGTTAAGTATTCAAGATCCGCGTGAACGTCCGCTGGATAAACAGCAAGCCTCAGATGAAAAACACCGGCGATTTTTTGACAAAGATTCTGATTTTATGGCTTTTGTTAACCTTTGGAATTACCTTAAAGAGCAACGTGATGAGCTTTCCAGTAATCACTTCCGAAAAATGTGTCAAAAAGAGTTTCTAGCTTATATGCGCGTGCGCGAGTGGCAGGATATTTACGCACAAATCAACCAGGTTATTGACGAATTAGGGATTAAAATCAATACACAAGCATCAAATTTTGATGCTATCCATCAAGCTTTATTAGCGGGTTTGCTGTCGCATATAGGTTTTAAAGATAAAGAGGCTGAATACCTGGGTACGCGTAACAGCAAGTTCTACCTGTTTCCCGGATCCGGTTTATTCAAAAAACAGCCTAAATGGACAATGGTTGCGGAATTAGTTGAAACGGCGAAACTATTTGGTCGGATTGCGGCACGGATTAAGCCTGAATGGATTGAACATCAGGCGCAGCACTTAATTAAACGCAGCTACAGCGAACCGCATTGGCAGAAGAATATGGGGGTGGTTGCTGCGTTTGAAAAGCAAACCCTATATGGTGTGCCGATTGTTAATCAGCGTAAAGTGACTTATACGCAGATAGATCCTGTTTTATGCCGTGAGCTGTTTATTCGTCATGCGCTCGTGGAGGGTGAGTTTATTACCCGCCATCAGTTTTTCAAAGATAATCAGGCGTTACTGGAGGATATTGAAGAATTAGAGCATAAATCACGTCGCCGCGATATTTTGGTGGATGATGAAACCTTATATTATTTTTATGATCAGCATATCCCCGCTAATGTCGCCAGTGCAAAACAGTTTGACAGCTGGTGGAATAAGGAAAAGAAAAAGCAGCCTGATTTATTAAATTACCAGCGCAGTTTGGTGATGGCCCACGACGCGGAGAACGTGACCAAAAATGCCTATCCTGATTTTTGGCAGCAGGGCCACTTTAAACTGCGCTTAAGTTATGCCTTTGAACCCGGTACGGCTCAGGATGGTGTCACCGTTGATATTCCTCTGGCGTTATTAAATCAGGTTAAAGCAAGCGGTTTTGACTGGCAAATACCAGCATTACGTGAAGAGCTGCTGATTGCTTATATTAAAACATTGCCGAAAGCACTGCGCCGTAACTTTGTACCGGCACCTAATTATGCACAGGCGGCTATTGCGGTCATGCAGCCTTTAAAAATGCCACTATTAGAAGCCTTTGAAAAACAGCTGCTGCGCATGACTGGCGTGCGGCTTCCTGAAAATGCATGGGACGTGAGCGCATTACCCAGCCATTTAAGAATCAAGTTTAATGTTATCAATGAACAAGGCAAGAGCGTTGCTATCGGTACGGATCTGACGGTATTGCAGCATCAGTTAAAA
>DATCZZ010000136.1:0-3325 GCA_036525635.1 Psychromonas sp.
AACTTCATGCCTTGAATATGGTCACCTCTCAACTTGCTGATTCCTGCATCTTCAAGTAGTTTGGGTATATAAGGTTAACTAAGCGTTTGTTTATACAGTTTTATACGCATCGTTATGAATGCCAGCCGCACGGCCTGAAGGATCCGCGTTATTTTGGAAACTTGCATCCCAAGCCAATGCTTCAACAGTTGAGCAAGCAACTGATTTACCATGAGGCACGCACTCAGCCGCACTATCCAACGGGAAGTGGCTTTCAAAAATCGAGCGGTAGAAGTAAGCTTCTTTGGTATCCGGTGTATTAATTGGGTATTTAAATTGTGCATTGGCTAACTGTTGATCGGTCACTTGTGTTTCCACAAACGCTTTTAATGTATCAATCCAGCTATAACCAACCCCATCGGAGAACTGCTCTTTTTGACGCCATAATACTTCGTCAAGTAGTTGACCTTCAAAGGCTTCACGCAGAATATTTTTTTCAATTCGGCCATCTTTGATCATTTTAAGTTCAGGGTTGGTGCGCATTGCCACATCTAAAAACTCTTTGTCTAAGAAAGGTACGCGTGCTTCCACACCCCAGGCAGCCATGGATTTGTTAGCCCGCAGACAGTCAAACATATGTAGCTTGCTTAACTTACGGTTTAGCTCTTCATGGAATTCTTTCGCATTTGGTGCTTTGTGGAAATATAAATAACCGCCGAATATTTCATCAGCGCCTTCACCAGAGAGTACCATTTTAATACCCATGGCTTTAATTTTACGTGCCATCAGGTACATTGGAGTAGATGCACGGATAGTCGTAACATCATAGGTTTCAATGTGATAAATCACTTCACGCAGCGCATCAATACCATTTTGCACAGTAAAGTGAATAGGGTGATGCACTGTGCCTAACTGATCTGCCACTTTTTGTGCAGCAGCTAAATCTGGCGAGCCCTCAAGACCCACTGAGAATGAGTGCAGCTGAGGCCACCAGGCGCCGGATTTATCATCATCTTCAACACGCTGCTTGGCAAATTTTTGCGTAATAGCGGAGATAACCGATGAATCTAAACCACCGGAAAGCAGTACGCCGTATGGCACATCACACATCAGCTGACGTTTAACGGCTGCTTCCAGCGCCTGGCCAATTTGTGCAGCGCTGCCGTCATTATCTTTAACCGCGTCATACTGCATCCAGTCACGCACGTAATATTTTGTAACTTCACCAATTTCGCTGTCTAGGAAGTGGCCTGCAGGGAACTCTTTTACGCGCGTACAGATAGGTGTTAATGCTTTCATTTCAGAAGCTACATAGAAGTTTCCATGTTCATCCCAACCCATATAAAGGGGGATGATACCGATATGGTCACGGCCAATCAGGTATTTGTCTTTTTCTGCATCGTACAAAATAAATGCAAAAATACCATTCAGGTCATCTAAAAAGGCATTACCTTTTTCTTCATATAAACCAAGAATAATTTCACAGTCAGATTTTGTTTTGAATTGGTAACCGCAGGTTAATTCAGCTTCAAGATCTTTATGGTTATAAATTTCACCATTTACTGCAAGGATATGTGTATTATTTTGATTATACAGAGGTTGTGCGCCAGTATTAACATCTACAATTGAAAGACGCTCATGAACCAATATTGCTTTTTCAGACGAGTAAACACCTGACCAGTCAGGGCCTCGATGACGAAGCAGTTTAGACATTTCAATAGCTTGTTGGCGTAAAGCGACCGGATCGCTTTTAATGTCAAGTACACCAAAAATAGAACACATAACGTTACCTTTTATTTTAAAGCGAATATCTACAAGATTTCGATTGTTAAGTTATTGATGCTTTTCCGTTTGCTTTAACAAAACAAAAAAAAGAAAAGTTGGGTAGATGATTTTTGCAGAATAATCAATAAAAGTCACACTAAATAAGTGTAATAAATTATAAATTAATAATGATTTAGTTAAATTAATGATTATAAGTCCTGCATATAGTTATTTTTTATCAATGTAATCGGCAGGTTAGCACAAACATGGCGGGCAAAACCGGATCCGGCTTCTTCGTACATATTGTAAACCTGCTCTACACCTAGTGCATTTAGTTCAGCTTCATCACTTTGGTAATGGGCAAGTGCCGCAACTTTAAAGCCACAGTTGCTAATTTTGCAGAGTTGCTCTGCAGCATAGCGATTACCGTTATGATCCGGCATCGCCAGTAAAATAAGTTTAATATTATCCGTTAGCTGTAGTTTATTCCAAAAGTCCGAATCTAATGCATCACCAGTTATCACCCGTCTGCCATGGGTTCGGTGTACCAGGGTTTTCTGATGGTCATAATCGATGCCCATAACCCCATCACCATAGCTTGCTTTTAACGCATCGTATGCCCCGGCGCCAATGCGGCCCATGCCGAGCACCAATATTTGTGCATCACCGACGCGGACCGGTCGGTCGTTTTTATGCAGACGCGTTGCTTGAAAACGTTTTAAAGGGAGTGTGAAGCGGCTGTAAAAGTAATCTGCATAGTTGTTTAATAAAGCGGCGATGATAAAACTTAAGGAAACGGCAATGGCGGTGATAATCAGCCAGTCTTGGGATAACCAGCCCTTATAGGTGGCAAGGGAGGCGACAATTAAACCAAATTCACTGTAGTTGGCTAATGAAAATGAGGCAAACAGGGAAGTACGGGCACGTAATTTAAACTGATTTAAGGTAAAGAAATAAAGCATAATTTTGCCAAACAACAGCATTGATAAAACGCCAGCAACCATGATATGGCCAAGATTGGGTAATCCGCCCAAGCCGATATTCAAAAAGAAACAGATTAAAAACAGCTCTTTCAGATTGAACAGTGCTTTGGCCATATTTTTGGCACTTGGGTGGCCGGCAAGTAACATGCCGGCCACCAGCGCGCCTAAATCTGCCTTCAGCCCAAGTAGGTTAAACAAACCTGCTCCCACAACCAGGGCTAAAAAGAAACCGTATAAAACGAATAACTCGCCATGGCCTGCGCGATCTAATAGTTTAAACAAAAGGGGGCGCAGTAGTGGTAATCCTAATAAGGAAAATGCCCAAATGGAGGGCATCTCCCCGAATGAAACGGTCAGAAACAAAACAGCAAAAATATCCTGCATGATCAAAATACCGATTGCGATTCTGCCATAAAGTGAGCTTGTTTCACTTTTTTCCTCGAGGATTTTTACCGCAAAGACTGTACTTGAAAAACTTAATGCAAAGGAGGCAAGGATAATTTCGATCACACCTAAATCAATAAAAAAGGTCAGGCCAATCAGTTTTAAGGCGGACAAACATAAGGTATAAAAAACGATACTAGCGATAATGTGGATAC
>DATCZZ010000137.1:0-2168 GCA_036525635.1 Psychromonas sp.
CAATCACGGTATGAAAATCGAAATCAAAATTAGGATTACCCAAATGCCCGATTGCATCTACACGTCCACTTTTAATGGTATTTATCAGTGCGCTGGTATGTGTTTTTGTACTCCCTGGCTTAAATACATGTTCATGGAAACTCGCCAGGATCCAATCAAGATCTTGTTCCACATGTAAAGGAATATCGATCTGCCCGCGGGCATTCATAATATTGGATTCCACTCCGCGGATGAGCGCAACACCCGAAATAAAGCGGGGTAATATTTTTTGGTTACTAAAAAACCAATGATGGGGTGCGCCCGGCATGGATTCAGAGTGGTCTGTGGTGCAAAACATCTTTAGGCCATTTTCTTTAGCCTGCTGGACGTTTTCTAACAAAGTACTATACGCATGACCGCTCGCATAGGTATGGGTATGAGTATCAACTTCAAGTTTCATAGATCCTCTGTATCAGATTAGTTGCCTGTGAATGAATGCATTGCAACTTAAGTGTAACGCCAATAATTCAGGGAGGAAATAGGTTAATTACCTGATTTGTTGAATTTCCGGTTACCGGTGCGATGAGTGGGATTATCTTACTAAATTTTTTATGCTGTTTTATATCTTTATTATCGGAATATGATCTCGTCAGATTAAAGTGGCGATAATATAAAATTATTTTTTGCCTATCTTGTTGGTTATA
This sequence comes from Psychromonas sp., assembly GCA_036525635.1. GTDB lineage: Bacteria > Pseudomonadota > Gammaproteobacteria > Enterobacterales > Psychromonadaceae > Psychromonas. Next base: position 684 of record DATCZZ010000137.1, read on the forward strand.
TAAAACCAGCAATTGAACCATGCTGTCAGAACTAAACGTTATGAGCAGAATTTAAGCCGTTATTTTTTATTTCTCCGCTGCCATTTTTTGATGATGGTAAAACGCCAAAAAGCACGAAATAGCAAATATCCGAAAAATGCGCAGGTACTGCCCAATAGTAGAGCACCTAAGAATAATGGAGGGGCGATTGTGCCAAACGTAGCTTTTAACCAGGTATAAGAGAGTTCAAAGTGAAAATCCTGTACCGGCAGGTGCAGGAGAAAAGCTCCTAAACGGTAAGCACCATAAAAGAAGGGACCCATCGTCAGGGGGTTGGTAATCCAGACCAGCGCAACAGAAATAGGCAGGTTAACCGAAAAAAATATTGCGATGGTCGCTGCTAAGATCATTTGAAAAGGAATAGGTATCCATGCACAAAACAGACCAACCGCTACAGCCCCCGCCGCGCTGCGACGGTTTAAATGCCATAAATTCGGGTTATGCAGCGTTTCACCAAAATGCCTAAGGTGGGGATGTGCTTTTAATGTTTCGGGTTTTGGCGTAAAACGTTTAAGAAATTTTTTTGGCATATAATTAAAGTTTATGTAAATGGATTCGGAAAACAATGCGTTTATTATTGTGGCTGTCGATTATTGTTTTTATATCAAGCTTATTTTGGCAAAAATTATTAGATAGTAACGAGATCCTATACTGTAGCGTTATCTTTATTGTTTTGCTTTTTATACCGCGTCTACGTATTTTAGCGGTAATTCCTTTTTGTGCTGTTTATTTTTCACTTTATGCACATTTAACCTTAACCGGAACTCTTACAACTTCTCCTGTCAGTATTAATTCGCTTTTTTCAAATCCACACTCCCTGCAGGCATCTGTAGACGGGCAAGACCATATCATAGTTGCACAAATTAAATCATTAATCAGTGAGAAAAATAGCGGCTATTTCAGTGCTAAATTGGTTGAACTTGATGGATATCACTTAAATTATCCGCCTTTACTGGAAATGCGCTGGTATGCACCGACTATTAAAGTACAAGAAGGGGAAAGACACCTTTTTAAGGTGCGTTTTAAACCTATCTATGGGCGAGCTAATCCGGCGGGATTTGACCTGCAAAAATGGAAATATTCTGAGCATATTGCTTATCAGGCTAGCATAAAAAACCATATTCAACGGCAAACATCTGCTTTTTCCTTAAGGGCTTCTTTATACGATAAAGTACTCAATCTTTCCCGCTCTTTAAACAATCAAGGTGCTATTTTAGCGTTATCTTTTGCGGATAAATCATTAATAACGCTATCACAAAAAGCGTTAATTCAGGAATTGGGCATTGCCCATCTGTTTGCGATTTCAGGTCTGCATATTAGCCTGTTTTTTTCCTGCATCTATCTCTGTGCTGCTTATTTCACCCGCCGTTTTTTCCCAAAAAGATACTTGGGTTGGTGGTCTTGGCGATTTCTAAACTTAACTGCGTTACTGGGGGCATTTTTATA
>DATCZZ010000138.1:0-2523 GCA_036525635.1 Psychromonas sp.
AAAACTAAATATGGTGCTTCGTCCCGGAATTGAACCAGGGACACGAGGATTTTCAATCCTCTGCTCTACCGACTGAGCTAACGAAGCAAAAATTTTCTTGTTCTTTTAAAACAAGCTTCTTTAACAATAAAGAAGTAATTAATGGTGCCGACTACCGGAATCGAACTGGTGACCTACTGATTACAAGTCAGTTGCTCTACCGACTGAGCTAAGTCGGCACACGAAACCGTGTGCAGGTTATAACTGGCATTTTTGTTATAACCGTCGTTTTATTGAATCTGCATTCACTAAAACTAAATATGGTGCTTCGTCCCGGAATTGAACCAGGGACACGAGGATTTTCAATCCTCTGCTCTACCGACTGAGCTAACGAAGCGGGGAACGAGGCGTATTAAATAGATTTTCGTCCCGACCGTCAACTACTTTTTGTATATTTATTTTGTTTTTCTTCTGTTTGCTCGTACTTTGAGCACTATCAGCTTTATTTGTGAACATTCATTGTCGAGGCGGTTATTTTTCCGGCGTGTAACCTTCAATTTCCACTTCTTTATTTTCAAAAAGATAACCAATCATTGCGTCTTCAACAATCTTTCTATCTTCAGCTTTCATTAAATTTAATTTTTTTTCATTGATTAACATTGTTTGTTTGCGTTGCCACTCTGTCCAGGCTTCCTGGCTGATATTATCAAAGATACGTTTTCCCAATTCGCCCGGGATTAATTGAAAGGCCAGGCCCGGCGCTTCTTTTTTTAAATAACTGCAAAATACCATTCTGGTCATCTGTTTGTTCCTTTTAGAGGTTTTTGTTAACAGCGGTTATAATTTTTTTTGTTGCAGCTGCTAATCCGATTTTTTGTGGGTGCTGTAAGTTATACCAAAGAGAGCCGCTTTCTTCCATTACTTGTTTTGTTTCTATGATCTGCACATCAATTAGCAGCGGGATAATATCAAAATGAAAATGGCTAAAGGTATGACGAAATGTAGGCAGCAGCGTCTTGTTAAAGTGTTCGATACCCTGTGCGTGAAGAGCCGCAAGACATAACGCTTCATTGTCATATTCCGGAAAGCACCATAATCCTCCCCATATCCCCGAAGGGGGGCGCTGTTTCAAACGCAGGGTTTTACCATTTTCGCACAGTACCAGCATAACCGCGGTTTTTACCGGAATCCTCTTTCTGGCTTTAGGGGTGGGATAATCTTGCACGCTGCCGTTAGCCAGTGCTAAGCAATCTTCCTGTACCGGGCATTCTTTACAATTTGCTTTACTGCGTGTGCAGACCATGGCGCCCATATCCATCATTGCCTGATTAAACAGATTAGTCTGTTTTGCCGGCGTTAGTTTTTCCGCCAGTTGCCAGAGTCTGTTTTCAACGGATTTTTCACCCGTCCAACCTTCGATGCTTTGGTGGCGGGTCAAGACTCGTTTAACGTTGCCGTCTAAAATAGCAAAGTTTTTATCTAAAGTGAGCGATAAAATCGCCCCGGCAGTCGAACGCCCAATGCCCGGCAGAGCCAGTACTTTTTCAAACTCTTCAGGAAATTGCCCGTCATAATTATCACGAATAAATTGCGCTGCTTTATGCAGATTTCGCGCTCTGGCGTAATAGCCCAACCCGGTCCAGTGGTGCAGAACTTCATCCAAAGGCGCATTAGCAAGGTAAGTGATGGTCGGAAATGAGCGCATAAACTTTTTAAAATAGGGGATAACGGTAGCGACTTGCGTCTGTTGTAACATCACCTCGCTCACCCATGTTTTATAAAGATTTTTATCCTGTTGCCAGGGTAATGTTTTACGGCCAAATTTTTGCTGCCATGCAATGATACGCCGGCTAAAATGTTCGTGATTCACAGCAAATTCTTTCATAGTTCAAATACTCTTTTTAGGGATCGGGAGCATAACAGAGTTGCCTGAAAATTATAACGCCACCCTAATTTCATAGGGGCTCCCTCCGTAGACGCGAAGCGCGAAGGTGGAGAGGAATATGAAAGGGCCGTTAAGCCCTTTGATTTTGAATGTATTTTTTCACAACATCTAGAGGGGCACCTCCGCAAGAACTCGCAAAGTAAGATCTTGACCAAAGCACAGGCTTATCATAGTGGGCCCTCAGATCTATAAATTCATTTCTTAAGCGTTTAGATGTTGAGGCTTTTAGCGTATTAACCAGCTTTGATATGGACAACTTCGGGGGGTAAGTAATCATCATGTGAACATGATCATCCTCACCGTCACATTCCATCAATTCAGCTTCTAAGTTATGACAAACTACAGCCGCTACTCTTTTAAAGAACTGCAAATGCAAATCACCAAACACCTTTTTTCTATATTTTGTCACAAATACTATATGAACGTGCAGGAGATGTGCCGCGTGGCGAGACGTGTGTACACGTAACCAATTTTTCACTTGATACCCCTTTCTTGTAAGTGTAATGTAACGGATATATTACTACACACCTAACATAATATGAAGATATTGAAAGCGTTTAAATACAAACTTGAACCGACAAGTAGCCAGATAGTATTAC
>DATCZZ010000139.1:0-3259 GCA_036525635.1 Psychromonas sp.
TCATTTCCCCTCCTCGATAACAGACAACTTCAGGATGTCACCAGCAGTGATTTAGATGATTTAAGCTTAGTGCGAGAAAGTCTCCAAAAATTCGCAGAGCTTCACCCTGAGGCAACGGTCAATGAATTACTTGAATACGACCCAGGTACTGATTTTCGCAAAGTCTATTTAACTGACTCTTACGGTCGTTTAATTAATGATCAGGCACCAAGAAAAATGCGCCAGTTCATTTTAGACAGCGATTCAGAAAAAATGCCACGAAAAAAAATCCTGACGCAGTTAACTTATTTAGGACCGATTGTATTCGAGCATAAGCAGCGCCGTTATCTGCTCTATTTTTCAGCCCCCAGCCAGAAAGAATCATTGGAAGTTATTGAGTGGTTAATAGACAACCCCTTTATATTACTGCTGACCGCCTTGATTATCAGCACACCAATCTGCGCAATGCTGGCGTGGCATTTAACCCAGCCGCTCCGCCAACTGCAAGATGTAGCCCATCTGGTTGCTCAAGGTGAGCTTAATACTCAGTTCCCGACCATCAAGAACAGTGATGAAATAGAAAAACTCGCAAATTCAATGCAACTGATGGTCACTTTTTTAAAAAATATGCTTAATAATCAACAGCGACTGCTCAGTGATATTTCCCACGAATTACGCTCACCTTTAACACGCTTAGGGCTGGCGCTTGCAATCAGCAAAAAGCATTTCGGCGAGAGCAAAGACCTCCTCCGTATTGAGCTGGAAACAAAAAAAATTGAATCCATGTTGACGGAGGTGTTAAACCTGTCGCGCATCCAGTTAACGCCTGTACACAAAGAGAGCATTGCACTTAATGAGTTCCTGGAAGAGCTTTTCTTAGATGCCGAGTTTGAAGCCAATGAATATGGCAAGAAATTTATCTACCCGAGATTATCAACGGTTAAAATCAATGTCTATCCTGAATTTGCTTATCGTGCCATCGAGAATGTTATCCGTAATGCTATTAAATATGCCGAGCATAAAATTAACGTTAAAATAAGCATAACAGTGCTGGCAATCACTGTAAGTATTGAAAATGATGGTCCGTTAATCCCTGAGAATGAGTTAAAAAATATTTTCCGTCCTTTTTATCGTTTAAGTGAAGCAAGAGAGCGTGAAACGGGCGGGGAAGGTTTAGGCTTGAGCATTGCTGAAAATGCAATGTTTAAACATGGAGGAAAGATTTGGGCAGAAAACATTGATAATAAAGTGTGTATGCACTTACAATTCCCCCGCTATGGTTAAACTAGCACGTTTAAACCTGAAATTCCTGTCAATATACTAAAAGATGGCTACCTACTATGATTGAAATAGCGCTGTTTGAACCTGAAATTCCACCGAATACAGGAAATATTATTCGCCTATGTGCAAACACTGGGTGCATATTACATTTAATTGAACCCTTAGGTTTTGATTTAGATGATAAAAAAGTGCGCAGAGCCGGGCTTGATTACCACGAAATGACCCATGTTCATCGTCATCAAAATTATGACGCTTTTTTGCAAGCAGTCTCTGGTAAAAGAATTTTTGCCTGCACAACAAAAACAACCACCTTCCATAGTCAGGCAAGTTTTCAATCGGGGGACGTATTATTATTCGGTCCGGAAACCCGAGGTCTGCCGGGTGAGATCCTCGATATTTTGCCGGCAGAGCAAAAATTGCGTATTCCAATGAGAGCAACAAGCCGTTCTATGAATTTATCCAATGCGGTATCTGTCTTCGTCTACGAAGCTTGGCGTCAACTCGATTTTGATGGGGCGGTTTAAAAAACAGCTGTTAGCTGTCGGCTAACAGCTTCTTATTCCGGTTGTAATACCTCCACCAGCATTTGTACTGTGCGCTCCCCGCGAAATTCATTAACATCCAGGCGATAAACACAATACACGCTTTTCATCATCGGATGTGGCCAAAATGCGATATCTACATTAAATGCAATCGCTTCGATGGCTTTTCCCTCCACTTCCAGGGTCATTTTTAAATGTTTCCCGCCCACCAGACGTTGCTGCAAGAGTTTAAAACTGCCATCAAACAATGGCGCAGGAAAACCCTGTCCCCATGGGCCGGCATCCCTTAATTCCTGGGCTTGCTCAAGGGTAAATTGATGGCCGCTTAACTGTCCGTCGGAGAGAATGATATTATTGAGCAGATCATCACTGACTTGCTCTTTAATTACTTTATTTAAGGTCGCCGCAAACAAGTCAAAGTCTGTTTCTTTTAAAGAAAGTCCGGCAGCCATCGCATGCCCACCAAATTTTAAAATAACATTGGGTATTTTTTTATCCACCTGATCCAGCATATCGCGAATGTGCACGCCGGGAATGGAGCGCGCAGAAGCTTTAATTTCGCCATTTCCTGCCTTTGCAAAAACAATAGTAGGACGGTAATACCTTTCCTTAATGCGTGATGCAACCAGGCCGATCACCCCTTGATGCCATTCACTTTCAAATAAACAGATCGCATGGGGGATATTCGCCTCATCCAGTGACAAATTCGCCAAGTTTTTTAACGCCTCCTCCTGCATCCCCAGCTCAATCTCACGGCGAGATTGATTTAAAGCATCTAATTCGTTGGCCAGTATATTTGCTTGCTCTACACTTTCACATAACAACAATTCCACACCAAAGCTCATTTCATCCAAACGCCCCGCCGCATTTAGCCTTGGTCCTAATGAAAAACCCAAATCACTGGCCACTAACTGAGATTGGTTTCTTTTAGCAACGCTGATTAACGCACTGATCCCCACCCGGCAGACACCCGCCCGGATACGCGCTAAGCCCTGCTGCACTAAAGTGCGGTTATTTGCATCAAGCACCACCACATCTGCAACAGTACCTAATGCAACTATGTCTAATAATATGGCTAAATTCGGCGCTTTAAAATTTGTAAAATGGCCTTTCTTTTGCATAAATCCACGTAATGCCAACATCACGTAAAAAGCAACCCCTACACCCGCTAAATTTTTACTGGGGAAAGTACAACCGCTTTGATTTGGATTAACAATAGCGTCTGCCTGTGGTATCTCCTCTCCAGGCAAATGGTGATCTGTTATTAATACCTGCAGATCTCTATCCTTAGCATGTTTTACGCCGGAGATACTGGAGATCCCATTATCCACAGTCATCAATAATTGCGCCCCCTTGGCAATCGCCAAATCGACGATCTCCGGACTTAACCCATAACCATAATCAAAACGATTGGGGATAAGGTAATCAATATTTGTAAAACCTAAAGCACGTAACGC
>DATCZZ010000140.1:0-4556 GCA_036525635.1 Psychromonas sp.
ACTGCTCTCTTTCTTCCCGACATAGGGATTACTGAACCCCTGGTCCGTGTGATGAGCCGGCCGCGAATCCCCTTTCAGGGTATAACTGGTGGAGCAGGCCGGTAGCAAGAGTGCAGCCGCTACAACAAGCAGAACTGCCAATGCTATGATTTTATAATACCAGGCGAGTTTAATCACTGTATATAATCCTGCCATCATCTAAAGACGCCCCAAGTGTTAATTTAGTTTTGTGGTTAGAATAGTATTGGTGAAGAAACATGGGTATAAGCAGATGCCTTTTGCTCTCTTTGATAAACCACATCACTTAAAAAGTATAGACTCATACCAAACCAGGTATAATATGGCACCGGAAAAATGAATGAGAGCAAGGCGTTTGATTGAGCAATAGCTGGCGTGTGTGATTGAAAACAAAGACGTTATCAGTATTTTTAACCAGCAATTACTGAACTATGTAGTTCTCTACTTAATATGGCTTATTGGCAGAGAAAAGCGGCATAGTGATGACTGCATCATTGATCTTGCATTATTTGCCGGAAAGTTTTTACACCTCCCATCCGTTAACCAAGGCTGTGCTATATTAAAGAGCAGAGGACGTGTTATACCATGAGGAGAAATAGGCAATGAAAGAAGATTTTGATAAGTTAGTTGATAAACTCAAAGCTGAACGTGACACCTTGAAATTGAAAATACATCTCGGCTCCATGGAAGCGAAAGCGGAGTTTGAAGAGGCTGAAAAGAAATGGCATCAGGTGAAAATGAAAGCCTCTGAAATTTCTGATGACGCAGTGGAGACCTCTGAAGAATATATCAGCAAGGCTAAAGTGGTCGGAGAGGAGCTTAAAGAGGCATATTCAAGAATTGCAAAACGCTTGAAAAAATAGCCGTAGATCAGGTTTCAGCCGTAAAAAGTGTGAAGATTCAGGTGCTTCTGAACTGCTAATGAAGATCCTGAATCTTGTTTTTTTAATCAATCTTCTACTGTCACCACCGCTCTGTTGGTTAAAAGTGTTACCCTGTAAAGGTTAAACCTGCATCTCAGGATACAATTAAATGAATACTAAACAATACCTCCAGGTAAATAGAGAAATCCGAACTCCGCATTTCAAAATAAGAGATGAGCAGAGATATCTGGTCAAACTCGCGTGAAGCTAGCAGGATATAGCCATTTTGTCCTGTATTGCGGTGTTAGTAACTGACGTCGCATTGCCCATTAACACCCTGTGCCACAAAAAAAGCACTGTCAATTGCCATAACCTTGGTTAATTTCATCTAGCACCAGCATCAGTGAGCCGTTCCCTTGTGGTGGATTACATAAATCCCACTGCTGCTGTTTTTCGCTGCTGAGATTTAATAAACCTACCCCACCTTATAATAAGCAACTCCAGGCTGAAATAACTGCCCGATGTTTTCACTTTTGAAGGGAGCAGTCAGTTTGGATAAAGTAGCGCTCTCTACGACTTGGCGCAGGTGGTGAAAGAAAAAGATTCTAATCTCGACGCAAAGCAGTTTTATTCGCTCTATACTCAGTTTTAACATAACTAAAGAGCTTACTGTCACCGGCTGTGGCACTCACTCTAACCCAAATTGAAATACTATTGATTGGTATATTGGAGACTGCAATGATTAAAAAAATAGGTGTTTTAACAAGTGGTGGCGATGCACCCGGCATGAATGCAGCAATCCGTGCAGTCGTACGTGAGGGCTTACATCTTGGTTTGGAAGTCTATGGCATCTACGATGGCTATGCCGGTTTGCATCAAGGTAATATTAAGCTGCTCGATCGCCACTCTGTTTCTGATGTCATTAACCGCGGCGGCACTTTTTTAGGCTCAGCACGTTTCCCTGAATTTAAACAAGAAAATGTACGTAAAGAAGCCATTGAAAATCTTAAAAAACATGGTATCGATGCCTTGGTTGTTATTGGCGGTGACGGTTCCTACATGGGGGCTAAAAAACTCACCGAAATGGGTTACCCATGTATCGGTATTCCAGGCACTATCGATAATGATATTCCAGGTACTACCTATACTATCGGTTTTGATACTGCACTGAACATCGTTGTTGAAGCCATTGATCGTTTACGTGATACATCCGCATCACACAAACGTATCTCCATTGTTGAAATCATGGGCCGTTACTGTGGTGACTTAACCCTAGGTGCTGCAGTGGCCGGTGGTGCTGAATTCGTTGTGGTTCCAGAAAAGCCTTATAACGAGGCGCAGTTGATAGAACAAATCAAAGCCGGTATTGATAAAGGTAAGACACACATGCTTGTGGCAATGTGTGAGCACGTAACAAAAGTTGATAAACTTGCTAAACATATCCAAGCTGAAACGGGCCATGATACACGTGCAACCATTTTAGGTCATATACAACGTGGCGGTTCACCTACAGCCCGGGATCGAATTTTGGCCAGCCGTATGGGATCTTTTGCTGTTAAGCTGTTATTAGAAGGTCAAGGCGGTCGCTGCATCGGCGTAGTGAACTCGCAAATGGTTCACTATGATATCATTGATTGTATTAACAATATGAAACGTCCGTTCAATCAAGAGTTGTTTGATCTGTCAAACTCTTTATTCTAAGCCAAAATACCATATTCCGGTCTACTAAAATGGACCGCAAAACTTGTCGTTTATAAGGCTCAGGGGAGAGTAACTTCGATTTTCTAACTCTTTTCCGGGCACATTTCGAGACAGATCATTTACCCGAATACCGTGCCGTAATTTGATTTGTCTGACCCGCTTCACGCACTGAGCCATCAGTCACGAAAAATACTATCTAATGTACTCACTATGGTTAAAGGTTTTGGCATTTATCGGGAATAAAAAACCGGCTGTGATTTGCAGCCGGTATACACGAAGTTCGTGAAGGTGAGGTGCCTATAAGTTATTTGCAGGTTGCTGCGACACCTGCATCACCGTCACTGCCTGAACTAACCATTGTTGCTGTTTTAGCCAGCGCAAAAACACATTGTGCAGAGGTGCCAGCCAATATTGGCCCCGCCATTCCAGATGAAGTTGTGTAGCCCCAGGAGTTGACCGATATGATGGGGCCAGTGCCATCTGTTTCGTCCATTGGTTGAATCCAGGGCCCGCCTGATGAACCGCCTGACAGGTCACAGCTTGCTAGCCACCAATTGTCACTTCCCTTGGTGGTCATACCCTCGGCGCAATACATAAAGTTAGGATCTTCACTGTAGGAGTAACCCAATGCGTGAGTGAAGTCCCCGTTGTTATCGTAGACCGGTTCATCAAAAGAGACACTAAAACCGCCACCTACAGCCAGATCCAGCGCCTCTGAACCGGCGGTTGAACCCTGATGAGAACCGCTATCTTCAACCATGTAGAATGCATAATCCCAAGGTATATTGTCCGGGAAAGTTCGCGAGGTCCAATCGGTATCAACCACCCCAAAGCTGGGCACCCAACAGCCGATCGGATCGTTGCTGCAGTTTAAATCGGTGCCGGAACTTGTCGTTTGAGCCTGATTCGGAATAAAAAGCACGTTACGGGCGAAGGCTTTATTGGCATCGTCGTAAACACAGTGTGCAGCGGTAATAATGACGGATCGCCCAGTGACGCCATCAGCGGTTACCGTTCCCGAACAAACATAACCACTCCAACGACGCATACGGGGAGAGTTCGGCATTTCAAAGTAAAGTCTGCCGGCAGCGTTCTGAATTGCTCCACCGTTCCAGACTGCGTTGCTCACAGTGCCGCTAGTGCCGGGGTCAATAGAAGCGCCACTGGTATCAACAGTGAAAGGCAATTCGGCAGATGTTGCTGTATTGCCTTTTCCCGTGCTGCCATCTTTCGCTTCCATATGCCAACTCCAGCCACCGTCAGTAAAGCCGGTGAGCGTCACTGACCATCTGTCAGCAGAGGTCAGGCTGGCTGAAAAGGTTTGTGTTTGTGTGCTATTTGGGAAGTGAATTACTACATTTGCTGAGCGAATACCGCTCACATCCGTAATAACCGCGCTGAAAGTATAGAAATCGCTAATGATCGCGTCAGCAGCGGGGCTCATGGCTGTTATCGATGGCGGCGTAGTATCATTTGAACCGGAAACCGGCTTGCCATTGTACTCGGGATGGTCCTTGGACAATCCATAGGGGATAAGTTCTCCGTTGCGCCCCTTTAAAAAAGCCTTTCCGGTTTGATCTACCCGCAAATCTCTCGGGATCGCTTGATCTCTGCGCGCGGCGGTCCAATGTTCAATAACCTGTTTTTTCGACGTGCTCAGCTTTGCTATATTATCTGCTTCGGCATTCACGCTGAATGAAAGCATAACAGCCCAGATACTAAAAAATAGAGTTAAGGTAAGTGTTTTCATGCCCATATGATTGCTCCGTAATAAATTCTCATGCTTACCGTACTAACCAATCTGCATGACGTACTTAATTCAATAAATATAGCTGGTTAATTGCAATGGTCAATAAAACTACATCCTGCAGTGGACGGGAAAAAACGCGGAGACTTTGCGTTAACAGCCCAAAAATCCCCAATCTGGAAGGTGTTAGCAACCCAATATTTTTTTAGCTTTACCTGACTTCCAGG
>DATCZZ010000141.1:0-5323 GCA_036525635.1 Psychromonas sp.
AACGTCAAACAGAAGAGTGGGTTGAATCGCGCTATCTTAGATCAGGGCTGGGGAGAACTTCGCCGCCAGCTTAAATATAAGATGGAATGGCAAGGCGGTATCTTTATAGCTGTTCCGCCGCATGATACAAGCCAAACGTGTCCAGTTTGCTTGCATAAAGACAAGGCCAATAGGACAACACAAGCAAGTTTTGTTTGTGTCGAATGTAGCTTTACTGAAAATGCTGACATGGTTGGTGCGATTAACGTATTAAACAGGGGGTTAGCTACACTAGCCAAAACCCCGTAAAGTTTTATCAGGGCAGGTCATGCCCACAGCGTCTGTGAAGTGAGTGGTGCAGTAATGCCGCCAGCAACAGAAACCAGTAAACTAAGCGATTAGTTTACACCCTGTAAAGGGAATCCCCCTCAGTAGAGCCGGAGGCCGAATCTGGGGGAGGATGTCAATTAAAAGAGAGACTCTTACAGTCTAATGCCGATCAGTTAAGAAAAATATATTGATTTTTCACTGGATGAGATCAAAATCCGATGTTCACTCAACATCGGATTTTTTATGCCTTTAGATTATGATTTTCACTCCCTTTCAACTTTCAGTCCTGAACATTTTCACTCATTATCTGAAGTATTATCTCCAGAGTTAATTGACGAATGCCTTAAAGAATCTGGGATCGTCACCCTCAGGAAACGAAGATTGCCACTAGAGATGATGGTATGGAGTATTATTGGTATGTCCATATTCAGGCACTTACCTATGAGCGATATCGTCAATCAACTCGATATAATGTTACCCGGAAAGCGACCATTTGTAGCGCCGAGTGCCGTTGTCCAAGCAAGACAACGGTTAGGCGCAGATGTTGTAAAACGCGTTTTTGAGCAGACTCAACAGCTATGGCATGAAAAAACACCGTCACCTTCATTTTGTGACTTGAAGGTACTCGGTGTTGATGGCGTTGTTTGGCGAACACCTGACACAAAAGAAAATGAAATAGCCTTCGGTAAGCTACATAACGACAAGCGAGAGTCTGCTTATCCGCAAATCCGTATGGTATGTCAAATGGAGTTGAGTAGTCATTTATTAACCGCATCTTCATTTGATAAAGTGGCAACAAATGAAATGAATTTAGCCGCTGATTTAATACCCTCTACACCTGATAATTCCTTAACTATCTTTGATAAAGGGTTTTATTCCCTTGGTTTGCTAAATCAGTGGAATACGACTGGACAAGAGCGTCATTGGCTTATCCCGTTAAAAAAAGGAACGCAATTTGAAATCATCCAAAAATTTAGCGACCGAGACCAAATAATACGTTTGAAAACAACACCGCAAGCCAGAAAAAAATGGGAGAACTTACCTGTGACCTTAGATGCTCGGTTAGTGAAGCGAACAATTAAAGGTAAGTCATATTCAATTCTTACTTCAATGGCAGATCCAATGCGATATCCTGTTGCTAACATTGCAGATTTATACGCTCACCGCTGGGAGATTGAGTTGGGATTCAGGGAAATGAAGCAATATATGCTGCATAACCAACTAACATTAAGGAGTAAAAAACCAGAGATGGTGAAACAAGAATTATGGGGAGTTTTGCTCTCGTACAATTTGATTCGCTTTCAAATGGCTAAAATGGCGCACAGTTTAAAAAATGTGATGCCTTATCAACTGAGCTTTAATCGCGCATCAGCTTATATTATTAAAGAATTAACCCTATTGCCCTTTGTGTCTCCAGGAAAAATACCTAAAGTAATTAATAGCTTATTGGATATGGCGGAGGCATTTTTATTACCTGAACGACGGGAAAGAAGTTATCCGAGAATGGTTAAAGCTAGGCCAAAGCGATATGTCGAGAAAAAGAGTAAAAAAATGCCCATCAGTTCTTAACTGACAGGCATTAGACTCGATTGAGTCCCTTTTTGTTTTTCCTGTTTAAAGATTAAACCAATATTAGTTTGAATGTAACATGCTGTTTAATTCAACGGCACTTTTGTTAACTAAACATTCAATTTGCCCTGTCATTGAATTTCGGCGGAAAAGCAGATCATCTTTATTGGCAAGTTCACGCGCCTTGGCATAGCCCGCTTCTTTACCTTCTTTATCCAGCATTTTTATTTTTGAACCAGCCGTGATATATAATCCTGACTCGATAGTACAACGATTACCAAGTGGGATACCTAAACCGGCATTTGCTCCCAGCAGGCTATTTTCTCCGATTGAGATAACCATTTTGCCGCCACCACTTAATGTTCCCATGATCGACGCACCGCCACCGATATCGCTGCCCTCACCGACCATCACCCCTGCAGAGATCCGGCCCTCTACCATGCTGACGCCTGTTGTACCAGCGTTGAAATTGATAAAACCTTCATGCATAACCGTTGTGCCTTGACCCACATGCGCGCCTAAACGTACTCGTGAAGTATCAGCAATACGCACACCACTTGGTACAATGTAATCAACCATTTTAGGGAATTTATCAACACAATCGACAAGCAGAGTTTCACCATTTAAACGGGCTTCCATCTGACGCTCAGCCAGCTCGCTTATATCTATAGCGCCTTTGTTGGTCCAGGCAATGTTATGCAGCACAGCAAAAATACCATCCAGTACTAAACCGTGTGGTTTAACTAAACGGTGCGAGATAAGCTGCAGTTTTAAGAAACCTTCGGCTGCGCTTTGCGGCGCTGCATCTGTCGCTAATATAACCAATACTAAGGGTTGAGTTGATTTAGCGGCCGCAGTTGCAAAATCAGCATTTGCACTGTCATTCGCACCGTTAAAGGCTGCAGCTAATTGCTCTGACATTTCAGGCGTTACTTCAATAACTTGATTACCCTGCTCATAACCGGCAATGGCACCGATAACAGCAACTAAATCATCACTTGGATTCAAGATCGGGTGAGGGAAGAAAGCTTCAATAATTTTTTGATCACGATTTTTTGTAGCAGTACCAAAAGCAAGTGCAAAAGTCGACATTAATATAACTCCGTTTTAAAGATTCAATATAAGATTTCATTAAATCACAATAAAGATTCAGATCACAGAGTTATGCTTAAACTTGCAGTAAATAGATCGGTAAAGTGACCAGTTACATTTCAGGTGGTATCTGTTTTCGGACAAAACATAGTTTTTTTACCCCCACAGAAAACACAAAAAACAGAAATTCTGCTAGCAGGGATGAGATAAGTGCGCAGAGCAATCCTACGCTAATGGCATTTTTGTTGAGTACGATTTCCGCCTGGTAATTGAGTCGGGTTTCATGAAATAGCGGACTATTGAACTGCCAGGCTAAAAACAATAAACGTTTTGTCAGATCGGCATTTAAGGCGTTTTTTTGTCTTTGCAGATAATTAAAACGGTTGACCAAATTTTCGACAACAAAGGCTTCATCCTGAAACAGCTTTTTATCATTGTTTTTGTGTGTTGTTATCAGAGCCTGGATATTACCGGCAAAGTAACGGTCAGCAAGTTTTTGATAGGCGGCTAATTGATTTTTTGCTTCGATATAATGGCCATCTAAACGGGTTTCATACTGTTGTAGAAAATTGGGAATTTGTAGCCCTAATAACAGCGTCAGTGCAAAGACCAGTTTTAGACTGTAACGTTGAAAAAGGGCGAGTAACACTTATTTAAATCCCCGGGATGTTCGCAGGGTCTCATAAGCACGTTGAATATCCTGCGCTTTTTCTTTGGCAAGATTCATCATCTCATCAGGCAGCCCTTTGGAAGCTAACTTATCCGGATGATGCTGGCTCATCAGCTTGCGATAAGCACGTTTAATCTCTTTATCAGAACTATGCTCCTCCACACCAAGCACTTTATAAGAGTCTTGTTCGTTGGCCGCTTGGGTTTGCTGCTGCCGTTCTTGATGAAAGTGTTGCTGACCTTCAATCATCTGTAGTAAGCGATCTAACTCAAACCTTGAAAAGCCCAACTGCTCGGCAATATTATACAAAATGCTTTTTTCATTAGCATCTATGATACCGTCAGAGTAGGCAACCTGTACCTGAATACCCAAAAACATCTGCAGCACATTGCGTTCACCGCGAACCATCTGGGTAAACTCGGAAAGTGTATCCTGAAGGGAAAAATGCGCCTGTTTACCTTGTGAAAATGAGGCTTGTGCTTGCGCTCTGGCAGCCCCCTGCAGGCGCATCTGATCCATATACGCGTTAGCAATTTGGATATCAGTTTGTGTTACCTGGCCTTTCGCCTTGGCAATATGTCCCATCACAGAAAAAGTAGCGTTAAAAAATATCTTTTGCCGTTCCTGGCTGCTGACCGCACTGCCGAATAAACCATTTTGTATACTGAAATTGATAGACAGAGCACGATCAAAACGGTGTCCCAACCAGATGCCCAGTATCATTCCCAAAAGATTACCAAACATAAAACCGAAAAAGCCGCCTAGTAGTTTTCCCCATATGCGCATAACGTTAAAATACCTTGTTTATTGAAAAGAGCTTATCGAATAGAACGAGTCAAGAATCGAAATCCTGCTCATGTTGACTAACTATTGCTTATTTTGCCAACTTTTCACCTGAAATACAGAACTTTAGCATATTTATAAGCAACAAAGATTGGAGCTCTGTTAAGTTTGTTCTATTATAACCAGATCTGCTTTCTTTTATTTTATTTTAGCTTAGCGTTTTTAGTTCCTAAGCAACATTTGTGAGTTGTTCATGTTAAAATTATCACCGTCGTTACTCCTTCTTCTTTCTTTAACTGCTGGTGCTGCAGAAAGCCCTGAAACATCAGTGAAAATACCCGAAGAAGAGAGCCAGCAACAATATGATAATGGATCAGTTAGCAATCAGGCAGAGGAGGTGCAAAGGAGTCTGGGACGTGATACTGAACTTTTTTTTCGTCAATGTTATATTAATGTTCCTCCGCAAGTGAAGGATCCAAATCCCCTGCCGATTGAACAACAGCCTATTAATATTGAAGCAGTTAAATTATACGGTTCTCCAAACCAGCTGACTTATGAAGAGGATGTTAATCTCACGCAGGGGGATAAAAACCTGAGTGCAGACAAATTAACTTATTATATTGAACAGGAGAAGGTCGTTGCACAAGGTAATGTTAACTTTCACAACGGTCAGGTTACCTTATATGCAGATTCTATCGAAAGACAATTAAAGACCAATGAAACCTCTTTGTACCAGACTGAATATCAATTTCACGGCCGAAGTGGCCGTGGCGATGCTGACCGTGTTTATGATAACGGTCAAAATCTATATCAATTAAAAAGGGCATCCTACAGTGCCTGTCCACCTGAAGATAATACCTGGTCAATAGCTTCAACAACGCTTTATATCGATAATGAGAG
>DATCZZ010000142.1:0-5668 GCA_036525635.1 Psychromonas sp.
AAGTTGCTACCGGCTGATCTAATTCCGCGTAGAGAAGGCTGCAATGACGTGCTGAATCAATAATATTCGCTCTTGTTGAGTAGGCTTTTAAGAGTACGCCGGCACTTTTAATGCCGCATTTTTTTTCACCGACTAAAATTATACCTGCGCCTTGTTGCAGATGCGGGGTAAGGTTCGCTAACAGATACAAGCTTTCCTGTTTTGCTTTGGGTAAAAAAATGATTAACAGGTCAAATTTTTTTTCACCTTGGTAGTTATCGGTAAAGTGTACATCTGAGGTGCTTAATCTGTCTTTTAACGCACAGTAATAACGGTAATCGCTGAAACAGAATGTTGATGAATTAGCTAAGGATGCTAACTGTAGCGGATAATCATCATCAATATTACCTGCGACGAGAATGTTCTTGTTTGCAAAAAGAGATTCATTACGCTGCAGTACTTGGCTGGGATTTGAAAATGTATTATTCGCAAGTGGCATTATATTTTCCTGTTTTTAACTACACTTAAGCAGAGAGTGAGTTGATAGAGTTTTAATTGATTAGCGCATTATATTGTTAATTTTATACCCAAGCTACTTGAAGATTCAGGAATCAGCAAGTTGAGAGGTGACGATATTCAAGGCATGAAGTTGAGGGTTTAGTCATTCTAAATCAATGCTTCATAACGCTGAAGATGGTTACCTCTCATCTTGCCCTGCGGGAGGCTCGCTCAAAAGCCAGCTCCGCGTTACAGCACTTGAAAAGGGAATAACCATTCTCTGCATGCTGTGCCTTGATCCGGCATCTGAGCGAGTCTCTGAATCTGCATCTTCAAGTAGTTTGGGTATATATTCCTTACCAATAGAATTACTGATTTAATCAGAAGGGACTAAATGAAATTTACGGATAAATTTACTTTTACCACCACGCTGGTTGTTTTAGCCTTTACAACGCTGCTATTGACGGGGGGATTTATAAGTTTTAAGGCGCTGACAACAGCATTCCATCTGCAGCGTATTGAAAGTATTGTTAAAGTGATCGAATCCCAGGTAGAGAAGGGCGCTACGGAAAAACAGTTTGAACTTTGGCTGCCGGATCTGCTTGCTGCGAGTAGTATTGCCAGCTTGCAAATCAAAGACGGGGAGCAGATTTTATTTGCAAAAAAAATTGGAAATGACGCTTTTTCTCGGAAGAGTTCATTGATTATTTATGAACCTCAATTAACAAAATATCCCGATATCCACTTGGTTTTTCACAGCAGACAGCCTTTCGCAGCGTTGCCTGTTTCAGTTCTGCCATTAATCGCTATCAGTGTTACTCTTCTGCTCAGCATGATACTGCTGCTGAGCAGAATACGGCGGATCAAAAAACAACTTGTTGGCGTGGCACTATTAGAGAGGAGGGCAAAATATTTACTGCAAAACGATCTTAGGTCTGGATTTGCGCACGCGAGCGAGTGGCCATTATCAGCGAGTAAGGCACTTGATCTTTTATTCGAGCAATTGCAGCAAAGCAAGCATATCAACAGCCCTTTTGCCCAATATATCCGCGGCCAGGCTTTTTTAGATAAAAATACCGGATTAGGAAACAGTTTGGCCTTTGATAATTATTTAGAAGTACTTTTGTGCGACCGCAATGTTTTATCGAGTGCTTTATTTATCATTAAATTTAATGAATTAGAGACGATAGAGCATAAACTAGGGGGGCAGGTGCATAATGAATTTTTAGTGCAAATTGCTGAATTGCTGAGCCAATTTTCTATTCGTTATCATGAACACTTTATTGCCCGGATAACAACGTCTGAGTTTGTTTTAATTATTCCGCAGATGACTTACCAGGAAACGGAAGTGATTGCCAAGCAACTGACTAAATCCCTTTTTCAGTTGCATCTCCCTGAATGTTTTCATATTGATGATTTTTTTCATATCGGGGCAGTAAATTTTGCTTCTGGCGCACAGAAACCGGCGATTCTAGATGATTTAAATCACGCCCTGGTTGTCGCAACTCACCAAAAAGTCAGTGGTTGGTTTATGTCTGATCAGGCAGGTGAGCAGATTCCCACCTATAAAGGAACCGTGCGTTGGCGCTTGTTACTGGAAAGCATCTTGGATACAGACAGATTGCTGCTGTATCAGCAAGGGGTAAAGTTGCGCGATGGTTTAACTGAACTTTACTCAGAACTTTGGCCGCGGATTAAAGATGAGCAGCAAAAAATTATCAGTGCGGGAGTGTTTCTGCCTATGGCAGATAAATGCGGCGTATATGACAAATTTGACCAGAAAACATTAGAGAAAACACTGGCACTACTGATTGCGAGGGGGGAAGCGGAAAAGCCGATAGCGGTTAATATGAGTGCGCAAATTTTAACAGATAAACGCATCCATAAATGGCTAATCTATCAGCTGATGCTGCAACCAAGAGGTTTGCGCAGTAATCTGGTCGTAGAGGTGTCAGAAGAGATATTAAAGCACAATTACCTCGCTCTGCGCAGTGCATTAATTACGATTCAAAAAATGGGCTGTAAGATCGCGATTGATAATGTCGGAAAATCTTATGCTAACACTGACTATATTCATGATTTCAATATTGATTATTTGAAACTTTACAGTGGTTTGATCCGCAATATTCATCTTAATAAGGCCAATCAGGCTGTTTTGCATGGCTTTTTGGCCTGCTGCTTAAATAGCCGGGCCAAAATTATTGCGGTGGGCGTTGAAAGTGAAGAGGAGTGGTTATACCTGCTAGGGGTTGGCATTTATGCTGGTCAAGGGGACTTTTTTTCAACTGCCGCACCTGTTTTTATACCTTAATTACAAGCAACGCAGGGAGCAGTCTCTATCCTGCAAGCCGTTTAATCCCTGTAGCCCCCCCGTGTGTAAGGCAACTATATGTTGACCTTTGTTAAAATAGCCCTGCTGGATAAGTTGAAATAGACCATAAAACATTTTACCCGTATAAATCGGCTCAACGGGAATGGCTGTTTGCCGTGTAAACTGCTCACAAAAATAGAGCAGTTCAGCAGGCACCTTGGCATAGCCGCCTTGGTGGAACTCTGTCTGTAGGCACCACTCTCCCTTCCTATTGACCTTAGCCTGTGCTAATAACGATTCTATTTCCCGGTTGAGATAGTGGGCATTTTTTAGCACGGCAATACCCGTCACTTTCGTTTTTGGCTGATATTGCGCCACGCCGGCAACGGCACCCGCTAACGTACCTCCGCTGCCGGTGGCAGTGACAATATGATCAACGGGATCGTCTGCTTGTTGAAAAATTTCCTGTACTGCTTCCATCATGCCGGGAAGGGCAAACTGATTACTGCCACCTTCAGGTACGATCAAAGCGTTAGGAAATAATCTCTGTAAAGATTGCAGGTAGGCCGGCTCTGCTCTTTTTTTATATTCCTGGCGTGTGACAAATTGCAACGCCATGCCCCATGCCAAGCATTGTTTGAGCGTCGGGTTGTCGGCATAACTGCTTTCGCCGCGAATAATGGCGCTAGTTTTGAAGCCGAAATGAAACCCGGCTGCGGCAAGGGCATGCAGGTGGTTTGAATATGCACCGCCAAAACTAATAATATGATCAACTTGCTGTCTGCGCGCCTCTAAGAAGTTGTATTTTAATTTACGCCATTTATTTCCGGATATTTCCGGGTGTAAAAGATCATCTCTTTTAATGGAAAGTTTTAACTGC
The DNA here is from genome assembly GCA_036525635.1 of Psychromonas sp. Classification (GTDB taxonomy): domain Bacteria; phylum Pseudomonadota; class Gammaproteobacteria; order Enterobacterales; family Psychromonadaceae; genus Psychromonas. Next base: position 3,669 of record DATCZZ010000142.1, read on the forward strand.
AGAAAATCTAATAGTGGATGCCTTATTGGCTGCAATGGTGAAGGCTTTATAATGCTCTGCATTTTTTGCTGGATCTGCTGTAAAGCAGGATTTGCTGGCTGATCTGCAGAGTTCAATTTATCCACCTTGTAGTAACGGTTGCTGGAGTCAGTTCTTATATAAATAAAAAAAAAACCGCATCGGATGCGGTTTTTAGATGCTCTTTTAAAGCTTATTTTACTTCCTGACCGGATGCTTGTAAATCAGCATGGTATGACGAGCGGACGAAGGGACCGCAGGCCGCATGGTCAAATCCTATCGCTTTTGCTTTCGCGCCTAATTGATCAAATTCTGCTGGCGGAACATAACGCTCTACCGCTAAATGTTGCAGGCTGGGTTGTAGGTATTGCCCGAGAGTCAGCATCGTAACACCATGTGCTCTAAGGTCGGTAAGTACTTGCTCAATATCTTCGTTAGTTTCACCGAGGCCCATCATTAAGCCTGATTTTGTTGGAATATGCGGGTGTTTCTCTTTGAATTTTTGTAACAGTTTTAAAGACCATTTATAGTCGGCACCTGGTCGCACTTGTTTGTATAAATGCGGCGCCGTTTCAAGGTTATGGTTAAACACATCCGGCACATCATTTTCAAAACATGCCAAGGCCTGTTCCATACGACCTTTAAAATCCGGAACTAAAATTTCGATTTTAATTTCCGGGTTTAATAGGCGAATTTCACGAATACAATCGGCAAAATGCTGCGCGCCACCATCACGAAGATCATCACGATCAACCGAGGTGATAACAACATATTTTAATTTCATATCTTTAATCGTTTCAGCCAGTTTTTTAGGTTCTTCTGTATCGACAGGGAGCGGTTTGCCATGACCGACATCGCAAAATGGGCAGCGTCGTGTGCAAATATCACCCAAAATCATAAAGGTTGCCGTACCGTGATTAAAGCATTCATTAAGATTTGGACAAGAAGCCTCTTCACAGACGGAATGGAGTTTATTCTTGCGTAATGCGGATTTAATTTCACTGACGCGGGTGTTGTCTGAAGAAATTTTTATTTTCATCCATGATGGTTTTTTTAAGAGCGTAGATTTGTCCGACGGGATAACTTTAATTGGAATATGAGAAAGTTTATCGGCATCGCGCAGTTTTTTACCTGCAGTTAATTGACTTGGTTTATTACTCATGGTGAAAACTCTCTATATCTAAATAGTGTAATTTATTATTCATTTTTTCAATCAATAACGGCGCTAACTCAGTAACCGAAAGTGTGATCCCCTGTGCTTTACAGTGGGTCATCTCCAGTCCCGCATAACCACATGGATTAATTTTCAAAAAAGGTGCTAAATCCATATCAACATTCAATGCTAAACCATGAAAAGAACAACCTTTGCGAATTTTCAACCCTAATGACGCAATCTTTTTCCCATCGACATAGACCCCCGGGGCATCGGGCCTCGCCACGGCCGTTACCTTATAATCGGCTAATAAATCGATAATACTTTCTTCCATAATGGTGACTAATGAGCGCACATTAAGGGCTTTGCGGCGCAGGTTAATCATCAGATAAACCACCAACTGGCCGGGAGCATGGAAGGTAATTTGCCCGCCGCGATCACTCTGCACCACTGGAATGTCACTCTGCCCGATTATGTGCTCGGCTTTGCCTGCAATACCCTGTGTGAATACCGCCGGATGCTCGACTAGCCAGATTTCATCAACGCTATTTTCGTTACGTTGACTGGTAAAGTCGCTCATTGCCTGCCATGAGGTCAGGTAATCCTGCACACCTAAGTAGCGTAATTTAAGCTGTTTATCCAATCTGTTCATCACTTATCTCTGCTAAAGAATATGGCGCACAGCTTCGAGTTCGCTCACTTTACTGTAGATTGTCTCTATATGTGCTTTGCTGGTCACCGTCACGGGAATGCTTAGAGCACAATAATTGCCTTTTGAGCTGGGTTTTACGGTCGGCGCATAATCACCCGGAGCGTGTTTTTGGATGAC
>DATCZZ010000143.1:0-6201 GCA_036525635.1 Psychromonas sp.
ATTCTTGATGAATAATGAATAGTAATCTCGAATCGACGGAGACATCCACTGCTTAAAATCAATGGCAAATTTTTCCATAAATTCAATTTTATATTTATTAATATCAAAGCGTTTCATCTAACAATTCCAACTTAGTAATATGTAGGCAGCAGTGTTGCTAAGAGGCAAAACCGTTAAATCAGACTGGCATTAATTGCTCTTAACACTGCAGCTGGGCTTGAGGCTTGTGTGATTGGACGTCCAATCACCAGATAATCAGAGCCTGCATCAAGGGCTTCTCTTGGCGTCATAATTCGGCGTTGATCACCCGCGTCTGAACCTTCCGGGCGAATACCCGGCGTGATTAATTTGAACTCATTACCTAACAAGGCTTTTAATTCTCGGGCTTCATGGGCAGAGCACACCACCCCATCAAGACCACTTAATTGAGTTAATTTAGCAAGGCGCTTGACCTGCTCCGCAGGAGATAACTCAATGCCTAACTCTTTTAAATCGCTTTCGTCCATACTGGTTAATACAGTGACCGCAATTAACAGGGGCGCTTTATCACCGTAAGGTTCAAGAATTGCTTTTGCCGCTTCCATCATACGACGTCCACCACTGGCATGAACATTGACCATCCACACACCTAAATCAGCAGCTGCTTTTACTGCTTTAGCCACAGTGTTAGGAATATCATGAAACTTAAGATCTAAAAAAACATCAAAGTTCATGCTGACTATCTGCTTGACAAATTCCGGACCAAAATGGGTAAACATCTCTTTACCAATCTTCAAACGGCAACTGCCCGGCTCCAGTTGGCTGATAAAATCCAATGCCTGCTGTTTATCTTCATAATCCAATGCAATAACTACTTTGGGATCTACTAATTGGGTCATTCTCTTTCCTAATTTTTTCAAATGATAGAATTTACACTGTTAATACTGCGAGCTCGAATCCCGATTTCATTCTCCATCTAACCCGCGAATCGGTTTAACTCTCCCCCAACTTTTACAGGAGGGGCATTGCCAGTATAATTTTTTACTCGAGTAGCCACACTTTTGACAACGATATTTAGGGCGAAATTTAATTTGCTCTGCAACCAACTTATGCAGAAAGGTTAAACTCTCTTTTTCACTGGCAGACTCTGCTAACTGCAAATGATAAGTTATCAAATGATTAAATCCCTTCATCGTGGGGTTACGGCGCAACTCCTGTAACATGAATGCTTGCGCTTTTTCAACACCGCGATATTGCGCAATAAGTTTCGCCAGCATTATAACGGCACTCGCCCCCCCCCCAAAACTAACGATGCGATAAAGATAAGAGATCAACTCCTGTTCACTGTCCAGCTGCTGATGCAGGCTTAATAACTTGTCTAATATCACTTCAGTAAAATCAATATCGAGTTCAGGAATCGATTGTAAAATTTGTAACGCTCTTTTAGGGTTATTTTGCTGCACATAATAATCACTGAGGGCGATATTTGCACGAATACAATTTGGAAAAACAGCTAGTGCTTTTTGATAAAGTTTAACTTTTTGTTTGCCCTCCTCTGTTTTTTTTAATTGATCAGCCAAACTACAATAAAGATACGCTAAGGTTCTGCGCTTTTTTGTTCCTTTTGATAATTTATGCAGAGACTCGGTTACCTTTACCGCCTCTTGCCACTCTTTAAGTTGTTGATATATTAAGAGCAGGTTTTCCAGTGCCACTTCTTGATATTCAGGAGATTCTTTTAATTGTTTAAATATCTCCTCACTGCGATCAAATAACCCCGCCACATAAAAATCTTTACCTAGTTGTACCGAAGCCAAATCTCGTTGTTCTAAAGTCAGTGAGGGACGAGCGATTAGATTTTGATGAATGCGGATGGCGCGGTCGACCTCACCGCGCTGGCGGAACAGGTTGCCTAATGCAAGGTGAGTTTCAATGGTTTCATTATCAACTTCCAATAGAGCGATAAAGTGATCCACCGCTTTATCAGGTTGATCGCTCAATAAAAAATTCAAACCTTGAACGTAATCTCTACTAAGTTTATTACCTTTCTTTTGTTTTTTCTGGTGCACGCTTCGTACGCCCATATACCAACCGTATAAAGCTGCTACAGGGAGTAAAAGAAAAAATATTTCTTGCACTAAAAATTAGTCTTTGGCAGGTAAAGCGCGTAACTCATTCAGCTCTTTACTCTGGCGCTTAGTCATTTTAAGTAATTGCCTATTTTTTATCTTTAATTTCAAAAAAAACATCATCGCAATAATGCCAGATGCAATAAAACCAATCACAAATATGATCGCTAATAATGTTGCAAGGCGTATTTCACTTTGTGCGACTATATAATTAATATTCACAACCTGCTGATTTTTTAGACCTACGACAATAGCGATGAGAAACAGCAAAATTGTAATAACGAGCGTAATAATACTTTTCATAGCGGCGCCTTAGCAAAGAAAATAAGTTCTCAGTTTATTATATATTAAACAGGGAATAAATCATTGATATAGGAAGATTTAAGATTTTATTCGCTTAAAACAAGCAAAATGGCTAAAAACATAGCTTAGTGTTTTTAAAGAGGATTTTGGATATATTTTGAGAAAAAAATGGTGCTCTAAGAGCACCATTTTTCAGTTAAGCATGTGCTGCATTAACCCGCTCTCTCAATGCCTTGCCGGGTTTAAAATGAGGAACATATTTGCCATTGAGTTCAACTTTATCACCTGTTTTGGGATTCCGTCCAACTCTTGGAGCGCGATAATGTAAAGAGAAACTGCCAAACCCCCTAACTTCAATTCGTTCGCCTTGAGCAAGTGAATTGGCCATTAAGTTTAGCGTTTCTTTTACGCTATCTTCAACCTCTTTTACCGACAATTGAAAGTGCTTGCTGGTTAGTCTTTCAATTAAATCAGACTTAGTCATAACTTACCTCGTGTTCAGATTTGAATACAGTAAACGGACTCCAGTTAATGCTAATTATTTACCTAAGCGCTCTGGAAAATCGGAAATGCTTTTCCCAAGTTGTTTAGGCAAAGGTGGCCGTTACCGGCCACGCTATAATTATTTGCCTTTAGCTGCGTTAAACGCGTCAAGCATTGCATTACCCATGCTTGCTTCGTCTTGTTGTTTTAAGCTATCAATAGCTTCTTTCTCATCAGCTTCATCTTTTGCTTTGATAGAAAGGCTAATTACGCGGTTTTTACGATCTACACCAACGAATTTAGCTTCAACAGACTCACCAGCTTTAAGTACTGTAGATGCATCTTCGATACGCTCACGAGCAATATCTGCTACACGGATGTAACCTTCAACGCCGTCTGCAAGAGTAACAGTTGCACCTTTAGCATCAACTTCAGAGATAGTCCCTACAACAATAGACCCTTTCTTGTTTTCTGCTAAGTAATTATTGAACGGATCAATCGCTATTTGCTTGATACCTAAAGAGATACGCTCACGCTCAGGGTCAACTTGAAGTACAACAGCTTCGATTTCATCGCCTTTTTTGTAATCAAGAACGGCTTTTTCGCCTTCAACTTCCCAGCTGATATCAGAAAGATGTACTAGACCGTCGATGTTGCCGTCAAGACCGATGAAGATACCGAAATCTGTGATAGATTTGATCTTACCAGAAACTTTCTGACCTTTATCGTGAGTTGCAGAGAACTCTTCCCATGGATTAGGTTTACACTGTTTAAGGCCTAGAGAGATACGACGACGTTCTTCATCGATATCAAGCACCATAACTTCAGCCATATCACCAAGGTTAACAACTTTAGATGGGTGAATGTTTTTGTTAGTCCAATCCATTTCTGAAACGTGAACTAGACCTTCAACACCTTCTTCAATCTCAACGAAACAACCGTAATCAGTTAAGTTAGTCACTTTACCTGTTAGACGAGTTCCCTCAGGGTAACGCTTAGCGATTGCTACCCATGGATCTTCACCAAGTTGTTTAAGACCTAGAGAAACGCGGGTACGATCACGATCGAATTTAAGTACTTTAACGTTGATTTCATCACCAACATTAACGATTTCACTTGGGTGCTTAACACGTTTCCAAGCCATATCTGTAATATGTAACAGGCCGTCTACACCACCAAGATCTACGAAAGCACCGTAGTCTGTTAGGTTCTTAACGATACCTTTAACTTCTTGACCTTCTTGAAGATTTTCAAGCAGTTCATCGCGTTCAACACTGTTTTCAGTTTCGATAACAGCACGGCGAGATACAACAACGTTGTTACGTTTTTGATCAAGTTTAATCACTTTGAATTCAATATCTTTGTTTTCAAGGTGAGCAGTGTCACGTACCGGACGTACGTCAACTAATGATCCTGGTAGGAAAGCACGGATACCGTTTAATTCAACAGTGAAACCACCTTTAACTTTACCGTTGATAACACCGATAACAGTTTCTTGGTCTTCGTACGCTTTCTCTAATTGGATCCAAGCTTCATGACGTTTTGCTTTTTCACGAGAAAGTTTAGTTTCACCGAAACCATCTTCCACGGCGTCTAGCGCTACATCACAAACATCGCCAATAGCAACTTCTAGTTGACCAGCAGCATTTTTAAACTCTTCAGCAGGAATTGCAGCTTCAGATTTTAGGCCTGCATCAACGAATACTAAGTTGTTACGAATTCCTACGATTGTACCTTTAACGATCGTACCGGGGCGAGTTTCTACTTGTTGAAGAGATTCTTCAAACAGTTCAGCAAAAGATTCCATCATCTATTTATTCACACTTATTTTATACAACCACTTACAATCCATTAGTAAGGGAGGCTGAGAAAGATTACCACTTCATCCATAAAGTAGTATTTAGTTAATAGTTGTTTATTCAACTACCAAGTTTAGTTTAAGTTTCATCAATTCAAGGATCTGATTCACAACCTGATCAATAGTTAAAAAGGTTGAATCGATCACTAAAGCATCTTCTGCGGGTTTTAAAGGCGCAACGGGACGATTTCGATCACGAAAATCTCGTTCTTTGATTTCGCTTAAAATTTGCGCGATGCTAACATTAAAGCCTTTACTTTGCAACTGATTAAACCGCCGCGTTGCCCGCTCTTCGGCACTTGCATCCAGGAATATTTTAACCGGCGCATCTGGAAAGACCACTGTGCCCATATCCCGTCCATCGGCAATCAAACCGGGCGCTTGATTAAATGCTTTCTGGCGGGCTAGTAAAGCATCACGAACAACCTGCAACGAGGCAACTTGCGATGCCGCTTGCGCGACAATTTCCGTTCTTAGTTTATCACCAACATTCTCACCGGCTAATAAAGTATCAACCCCTTCTCCGTTGGACTGAAAAGAGACATCCAGGTTCAGCGCTAAATCAGCCAGACTTTTTTCATCATCCAGGCTTACTTTTTGCTGCAGCGCGGCAAAGGCTAGAATTCTATATAAGGCCCCGCTGTCCAATAAATGCCACTGCAGTTTTGCCGCTAATATATGGCATACTGTGCCTTTTCCCGATCCACTTGGGCCATCAATGGTGACCAAATTCATATTAGACACATAAACTCCTAGAGTAGTTTTAAAATTATTTTTTCTTATGGTTACAACAGTTATGCGCAATGCAGTTAATCAATCTCATCCATAAATTCATCCAAGTTTAGCTCTGTTTCTCCCTGATCTTGCGTTGTTTTTTTAATAAACTGCTCAAGATCCGGGCTGCTAGAGTAAAACTTGAAGGCTTCATACTGAATGTAGGCTTCTTTAACAAAGAGATAAGGATCGAGGGATTGTTCAAGAAGTGCTTCCTGATCTATTAATCCCGCCCGAGTCTCTACCCCATCAAGCCCCCACAAAGTAAAGCTTTGCCAAAAAGTCAGATAACTTGTTGGAAAATACAGATTGTCGACAATATCACCGACTAATTTTCGAGAGCTGCGGGGGCCGAATGCCGGCACCATCAGATATGGACCGTTTGGCACAGACCATCTGCCGAGCACATTACTAAAGCTTTCTCTGCGTCGCTCAATGCCGATTGCAGTCCCGACATCCAATAACCCGAACATGCCAACGGTAGAGTTAAGGGTAAACCTAACGAATGCATGTAATGAATCCTTAAATTCGAGTAGCAATAAATTGTTCACCACTGTCGTTGGCTCTTCCAGATTTAATACAAAATTATTAACTATAGTCCGTGCATCATCGGGCATCACATAGAGGTAACTTTTTGTTACCGGGCGATAGATAAAAGCATCCAATACCTTGTAG
>DATCZZ010000144.1:0-5128 GCA_036525635.1 Psychromonas sp.
AGATTTGTTTCAATCATAGCTAAAGCAAGCCCGGCTAAAATGGCAGGAATAACTTGCGCCTGATAACCCACTTTCTCCATGGCAAAGAAACCAAAGTCCCAGACATCTGGCGTACCAGAGCCAATACCATAAGCATTCATCAATTGTGGTGAAACCAGGGTAATACCGAGTACGATACCAAGAATCGGTGTGCCCCCTAGTTTTCTCACCGTTGCCCAACAAACACCAACTGGCAGAAAGTGAAAGATAGCTTCACCAAGTAACCATAGGAAAGAGTGAACCGCGGTCCAAAACTGGCTAATTTCAACCAGGGTTTTACCGTCGAACATGCGGATATCGCCGATCACATTGCGAAACCCAAGAATTAATCCCCCGGTAATAATGGCCGGTAAAAGAGGGACAAAAATTTCCGCCATATGTGAGATGCCGCGCTCAAGCAGGTTCATATTCTGTCGTGCGGCCAGTTTTGTCGCTTCTTTATCCGCTCCTTTACCACCTATTATCCTGGTTAATATTTTATGGACTTGATCAACTTCAGTTCCAATAACAATTTGAAACTGCCCAGCACTGGTAAAGGCACCCTTTACCATTGGAATTTTTTCAATTTCTTTAATGCTTGCCAAGTCAGGATGCTCTAAGGCAAAGCGTAGGCGCGTTAAACAATGACTGACGCTTGCTATATTGCCCTCCCCCCCGACAAGTTCAAGCAAACGTTCAACCTGTTTCTGATCAATTTTACTCATCTGATTCTCCATTTTTCTGTGATCTTTCGCTAAAAGGGACTGTTCCCACTCGCGAGCATCATAACGAAAGCTTAGCATAATTAAAATGGGAGCATTCCCACAAAGAGATAAAGATCACAAAAATGGGAGCACTCCCATTTTTGATCCGTTCAGTTTTTTGCGTTAGACAATAGGCAATAAATTATAAAATCAAACAGTTACAGGAATGTGTAAAGAAAAAGCTATACGAGCGTAAAGCAAAATAAAAAGTGATTTGCTTGCCCAAAGAGTGAGGAAGATGAAATAATTTATATATCGCTGCCTAAAGAGGCGGGTTGTATCAAGTGGGTTACCGAAAGATCACCCTGTAACTGTTTAAGCAATAAGCCGGCTGCATTTTTTCCGACAGCGTAATAGCCGGGATCAATACTAAATGTATTAGGGAAAAGAAATGCTAATAACTCCGTTGCGCCAACCCCTGACACCAATACATCACTGCGATCAAGATCTTGTAAGCGCTTAGCAACCCCAATCGCCAAAGAATCGCTGGCACAAACAATAGCTTCAGTTTCAGGCATAAGCACTGAGTCGGTCAGTTGATAAGCATTTTTATGACTGAGTTCACCGGTTTGAAAATGCGCTTCGATATTGGCTGATTTACAACAGTTCAAATAAGCCTCCAGACGCATTTTTCCTGTCGTTGTATCTTCTACATCAACCCCCACAAAACTAATATGTTTTTTTCCCTGGGCTTGAATATGCAGCATTGCCTGCTCAATAACACCATAATTATCGTAACCCACAGAGGAAATATGCTCACTCTCAACAGCAATAACAACCGCTTTATGCGCTAATTTTTCAACGGAAGAGAGGTCATATCCGGTAAAACCAAATAAGATCACACCATCAACATCTCTTTTTTGCAGCACAGATAAATGCTCATCTGTTTTAGCGCTATTAAATTGCCCTTCCATAATCAATGCATCATAACCAGCTGCATAAATAACATCTAAAATACCGCTTACAACTTTATTTTCAGATGTTGAATCCAGACGCGATAAAATGATACCGATAACCTTGCTGCTTCCGCCCCCCATAGCTTGAGCTGACTTGGACGGCACAAATCCGGACTCTTCAATAACACGTTCAACTCTTTCTCTGGTGCTGGCTTTTACTTTAGGGTGATTAGTTAATACCCGGGAAACAGTCGATTTTCCAACTCCAGCTAACCTTGCAATATCAACAATGGTGAGTTTTTTTCTCATAACTTTATTCGGCCTGAAGAGTCGTTGATTAACATTGTAATGGGGTAGATTTTAATTTTTTCCACAGTGTTCTCTTTTATATGGACAGATCAAAAAAGCCCTTATCATTGACAATGGTAAGGGCTTTCTATGCATCATTCACTGTTAATGAATGCGCCAATGGATTAGTTAAACGGGTTAACTTGAATCATTGTTTCATTGCGATCCGGGCCAGTAGAGATGATGTCCATTGGTACGCCGGTGATCTCTTCCAGGCGTTTAATATAAGCCTGGGCATTTTCAGGTAGTGCGTCAAATGATTTCACACCAAATGAACTTTCCGTCCAGCCGGGCACAGTTTCATATACAGGAACAGCAACTTCATAACCATCGGCAGACATCGGAGGAACATCGACAACCTTTCCATTGGGCATAGTATAACCGGTACAGATTTTTATCTCTTCCAAACCGTCTAAGACATCCAGTTTCGTTAAGCAGAAACCGGTAATGCTGTTCAATTGTACCGCGCGCTTAATTGCCACGGCATCAAACCACCCCGTACGACGTAAACGTCCCGTTGTAGCGCCAAACTCATGGCCTACAGTACCAAGATGTTTGCCCGCAGGATCTAGCTTATCAAGACCATCATAGAGTTCAGTTGGGAAAGGACCAGAGCCAACACGTGTCGTATAGGCTTTTACAATACCTAAAACGTAATCAATGTGTGCAGGACCAAAACCACTGCCCGTCGCAACACCACCGGCGGTGGTATTTGAAGAGGTAACATACGGGTAGGTACCATGGTCAATATCAAGCAGTGTACCTTGCGCACCTTCAAACAAGATATTGTCACCACGTAAGCGGGCTTTATCAAGTTCATCAGTTACGTCAATAACCATACCAATTAGCAGGTCCGCGACTTCTTGCACCTGTTTTAATACTTCTTCGTAGTTAACTGCTTCTACTTTGTAGTAATTAACTAATTGGAAATTATGGTAATCGATCACTTCTTTCAGCTTAGTTGCAAAGGTATCCATATTGAACAGGTCGTCAACACGTAAACCGCGGCGAGCAACTTTGTCTTCGTATGCAGGACCTATACCACGTCCTGTTGTACCGATAGCTTTATTACCACGAGCCTGTTCACGCGCAACATCAAGTGCAACATGATACGGCAGAATTAAAGGACAACCTTCACTAATAAACAGGCGTTCTTTCGCAGGCACGCCGCGGTCTTCAAGCATTTTGAGCTCTTTTAACAGAGCTTCAGGCGATAAAACCACACCGTTACCAATAACGCATTTTACGTTACTGCGCAGAATGCCTGATGGAATTAGATGAAGAACTGTTTTCTCTCCATCAATCACAAGTGTGTGTCCAGCATTGTGTCCGCCTTGATAGCGAACAACCCATTGTGCTTTGTCAGTTAGCAGGTCTACAACCTTACCCTTACCTTCGTCACCCCATTGAGTGCCAAGTACTACTACGTTATTTCCCATCAGAATCACATATCTCTAGCGAATTAAAGGCGAATTTTAGCAAACATTAAACCTGCATTTCAAGAAAGATATTAAGTTCTTTATTAATGCCTCTCTTCGAGATTTTCTTGACTGCACAAAAAAGGGCGATAAATCGCCCTTTTTTTCAGAATAAATTATTTAATTTTTACTCTTCATATACTTAAAGAAATCAGAATCCGGACTTAACACCATCACGTCATCTTTATTGGTAAAGCTCTTTTGATACGCTTGCATACTGCGTAAAAACGAGAAGAACTCAGGATCTTTTGCATAAGAGTCGCCATAAATTTGTGAAGACTCCGCATCACCCGAACCACGGATCTCTAAGGATTCTTTATTTGCCTGAGCAAGCATGATCGATACCTTACGATCTATGTTGGCACGAATCACTTCTGATTGCTCTTGGCCTTGAGAGCGGTGCTCTTTTGCCACAGCTAATCGCTCAGCACGCATACGTTTGTAAACACTGTTGCTCACTTCCTCTGGCAAGTTGATTTTTTTGATGCGCACATCAACAACTTTAATACCTAATTCACTTGAGCGAGCCATACGTTTAAGCGAGGCTTCCATCACTTCGCCACGTTTACCCGAAACAATCTCCTTAATCGTATGTGAACCTATCTCACTACGTAATCCATTGTTGATTTTTCGTTTCAGTAAAGCTTCCGCTTGCATTTTATTACCGCCCGTTGCCAGGAAATAAACCGCTAAATCGTCAATCTGCCATTTCACATAAGAGTCAATGATTAAATCTTTTTTCTCTGACGTTACAAAACGGTCCGCTTGATCATCCAAGGTTTGAATACGTGTATCCATACTGCGTACAGAATCAATAAAAGGGACTTTAAAGTGCAAACCGGGTGGATAAGCGACAGGCAAACCTTCTGAGTCACGTTTAACTTTACTGAACTGCATAACGATACCATGCTGTCCTTCCGAAATAACAAATGCACTGCTCATAAAAATTAGAACAAGTACTATTGGAAGTATTAATAATTTTCTCATTAGTAGTCCCTCCCAGTGCTTCTTCCTGTCCGGGTCGATGAAGAATTTTGGCTAGCCCGCTCATCTGTATTTGCTTTTTCATCAGCACGTGAACGTGTTTCTATTTCTGAAATACTTGGTGCCATCTGAGCTGTAGAAGTTTTTGTATTCATTAATTTATCTAATGGCAGGAAGGTTAAATTACCACCGGCTTGATCATCAATTAACACTTTCGACGAGTTATTCAATACAGTTTCCATTGCCTCTATATATAAACGTTGGCGAGTCACCTCTGGGTTTGCTTGATATTCAGGTAATAAGAGATTAAAGCGGGCCACTTCACCCTGTGCTTGTAAAATCAAACCTTCTTTATAAGCCTGTGCCTGTTGTTCAATACGCTTTACCTGACCACGTGCAATTGGCTCTTTTTCACGTTCATAGGCTTCTGCTTCACGTATAAAACGTTGTTCATCTTCCTGTGCTGAAATCGCATCATCAAAGGCATCCTTAACTTCTTCAGGCGGACGAGTTTGCTGCAGGTTAACATCCACAATTTGGATACCCAAATCGTATGGCTCAATGATAGCGTCGAGCATTTCCCATGTCTGTTGGCGCACCCCTTCCCGGCCAGTTGTTAGCACATCATCCATAGTCGAAT
>DATCZZ010000145.1:0-3259 GCA_036525635.1 Psychromonas sp.
CGTTATCTGATGGAGCGTTTTATCTATGGCAGTGTGTGCGTAGAGGGTGATATAAATTGGTCGGGCAGTTATTGGCAATGTAATGCAGCCAAGCTGACTGCTGCAGATGTTTTGCCGCCACTTAAACAGGTTTCTTTGGACATTGAATGCAGCCCAATGGGGGAGCTTTATTCGGTTGGTCTTAGTTATGGCAACTTTCCCAGCCGCAGCGTCGGCAATAACAGTTTAACTGCAGCTTGCCCTGGACAATGTGCAACTGTCTTGATGATTGGCAAACCACGCCACGCTGAGGATATCAGTATTCATTGGGTGGAAGATGAACCTGCTCTGCTGCGGGCAGTCGAAGCCTGGTTCAAAGAGCACGATCCCGATGCTGTCATTGGCTGGGCCGTTGCTAGTTTTGATATGCGCTTACTCGCCAGACGTGCTGAAAGATATCAAATGCAGTTAAAAATAGGTCGGGATGGTTCGCCATTACGTTGGCTGCCACACACTCATGAGCCGGAACAGGGCTCGGCTGTATTAAATGGCCGAGTGATATTAGATGGTATTGATCAGCTTAAAAATGCCGGCTGGCAGTTTGAAAGTTTCAGCCTGGAATTTGTCAGTCAGGCGATGTTTTCAGAAGGAAAACTGATCAGCAATGAATTCAATAAAGGGCTGGAGATAAAACGCCAATTTGAACAGCAACCGCTAGACCTGGCACGCTATAACCTGCAGGACTGTTTACTGGTTGAACGCATATTTGCCAAAGCAAAATTAACGGAATATGCGATTCAGCGTGCGCGATTAACAGGTTTAGCACTGCAGCGACGAGGCGCCTCGGTTGCGGCTTTTACCAATTTATACCTGCCGTTACTGCACCGTAGCGGTTATATCGCCCCTAATATTGGGGATATCAAAGCGCAGCATTCGCCCGGTGGATTTGTAATGGATTCAGCTCCCGGCCTTTATGACTGGGTACTGGTTTTGGATTTCAAATCATTATACCCATCCATTATCCGCACCTTTAAAATTGACCCAATGGGCATGATTGAGGGGCTTAAAGAGACAGATACACACGCCATTGCCGGTTTCAGAGGGGCTAAGTTTAGCCGGGATAAACATCATCTGCCGGGTATTCTTGACAAGTTAACGGCTGCAAGGGAGTTGGCTAAAAAGGAAAATAACCAGCCATTTCAGCATGCCATTAAAATCATTATGAACAGTATGTACGGTGTACTTGGATCGGCAGGTTGCCGTTTTCACGACACCCGCCTTGCCAGCTCAATCACCCTGCGCGGCCATCAGATAATGCAGGAAACAAGTAATTTTATTGAACAGCAGGGGAATCAGGTTATCTACGGGGATACCGATTCAACCTTTGTTTGGTTGCGCGGATGTACTGAGGCAATAGATGCTCAGCAGCGAGGAAAAGCGCTGGCAAAACTCATTAACCACTATTGGTCAGAGAAATTGCAGAAGGAGCTGCAGCTGGAATGTTTTTTGGAAATAGAGTTTGAAACCTGTTTCAGAAAGTTTTTTATGCCGACACTGCGCGGATCTGTGACCGGTTCTAAAAAACGTTATGCGGGATTAAAAGTCACTGCAGACGGGGAGCAGATGGTATTTAAAGGTCTGGAAACAGTGCGCTCGGATTGGACTGAACTTGCTCAGCGCTTTCAGAAATCCTTGTATGCCAAGTTATTTGCTGATTTGCCGGTTAGCGCATTGATAACCGAGACAATCAGACAGTTAAAGGGTGGCCAGCTAGACCAGCAATTGATCTATTTTAAACGTTTGCGCCGTCCTTTACGCGCTTATCTTAAAAATGTGCCGCCGCAGGTACGGGCGGCCCGATTGGCGGATAAAGTGAATGCGCAGTTAGGGCGACCATTGCAATATCAAGATCGTGGCCGGATCGGCTATCTGATCACCATCAATGGCCCGGAGCCTGCTGATTATCAGCAATCAGCAATCGATTATCAGCACTACATCGATAAGCAGCTCAGACCGATAGCGGAAGCGATATTACCGCTGCTCGGCAAAGATTTTGATGAAATAATATCGGATCAGATGCGTTTGTTTTAATGTTTATCATCTCCTTTACAGAGGTAAAAAGAGGTAAACTTAAAGATAAATTAAAGGAGATTGGCTATTGATTAATAAGCTTATGAAAATGGAACAGATCACACTATTGTTTTAGTTGTTATAGTGTGTATTATTTGCACAACTCTGCCCGAACAATAAAATATTTTTTGCATTCAAAATGGTTTGTAAGATAAGAAACCATATATCTTTAAAAAATTAAGTGAGAAACCTAACCATGAAAAAATTCTTCAAGATATTTATTTACCTGACTATGTCATTTTCATTTTTTGCCAATGCGTCTACTTTGCAGAAAGCCGAGCAAGGCGAAGTTGATGCTCAGTACCAACTGGGCGAAATGTACTACAGCGGAACCGGTGTCGCTCAAGATTATAAAGCAGCAGCAAAATGGTATCAAAAAGCGGCACAGCAGGGGAATACAAAAGCGCAGTTCCAACTGGGTGAAATGTACTACAGCGGAACAGGTGTCACCCAGAATTATGAAGCCGCTGCAAAATGGTACCGAGAGGCGGCACTGCAGGGGGATGCAAGAGCGCAATTTAAACTGGCTTTCATCTATTGTACCGGAGAGGGGGTAACTCAAAATCCTAAGTTAGCTTATATGTGGGCTAATTTGTCTGAATATAATGGTTATCATAATGCCCGAAAAATGAAAAATATTTATCCGGGCAGAGCAATATAATAGCAATTCCACTTTTTAGACGCGCATTCAGTTAAATCCTCAAATATGGCACCTGTAAGCTGATAATAACCTGCGGCTGAGTCGCAGCTTATTATCTAAGTGCTGTTGCACTGCGCAGAATTCGCCATGACCCCTTCTCTACTCTTTCCTTTGAAAACCTGGCCTTTGCTTTTTCTGTCGCGATTTTCAGCATTGGACTATCATTATTAGGCCGGTTTTATTCACCTGTTGATTTTATAATGTGGAGTAATTAGGATGCACAAAATTGCAATTGTCCAGGAAACACCTGTATTACTTAATCGCCAGAAAACCATCGAAAAAGCAATCAGTTTTGTTGAACAAGCCGCCGCTGCCGGGGCAAAGCTCATTGTTTTTCCCGAAGCTTATATTGCTGGATATCCAGCATGGATCTGGCGACTTCGACCCGGCGCTGATTGGGGGGTATGTGAGCAACTCCATGCCAGGTTATTAAACAGTGCGGTCGATATA
>DATCZZ010000146.1:0-4118 GCA_036525635.1 Psychromonas sp.
AAATCACCTCTTCAGCGACTAACCCTAAATTTGCTTTTCTTGGCGAGACAAGATCAGAATCAGAGCCTAAATCTAACCAATCCAGATCATCATCTTTGCTGCTTGGATTAGCTTCAGGCTGTACTGGCTTGTTTTTTTCAATCTCTAACATCCGCTCAAAATCAGCGCTTATGCTAGACTCAGAATCTAATAAAAACTGCGCGGAGGTCACTATTTTTTGCCCCTCACTTACGCCCGATAATACTTCCACTGAATCCTTATTTTCCAGGCCGGTCTGAATGGCCACGGATTTAAATTTCCCCTTACCAAGCGCTAAGACAACACGCTTCATATTACCCGCATAAATAACCGCCTCGCGTGGAATCTGCAGGGTACTTTTATTGATCACCGGCGCTAATAAGATATTGGCAAACATATTTGGTTTTAACTGCGCACTAGGGTTAGCAAACTGCAGCCGTACCCGTAAGGTGCGGTTGCTCGGATTCATTTCCGGATAGATAAAATCAACCTGCCCCTGCCATGTTTTACCCGGAAAATAATCTAAAACCATGGTCGCTTTATCACCTAATTTCACCAGTGAAACCTGTGCAGCAAAGATCTCAACATCAACCCAAACCGTATCCAGATTAACCGCTTTAATAACCTGCATTGCCGGTGAGATAAAAGCGCCTTCATTTATGTTGAGAGCCGCAATAGTGCCTTTTTGCGGCGCATAAACCGTTATATTCTGCCGTACTTTGCCCTGTTTAATAATCTGATCAATCTGCCCGGCACTCACACCCAAAGCCTGCAGACGCGCTTTAGAAGAGATAATCAGCGCCCCGCGACCTAATTTGAGCGCATTGAATAATGACTCCTGCGCTTTAACTAATTCCGGTGAGTAAAGCTCAAACAGCGGCTGCCCTTTTTTAACTTCTGCTCCCACTGATTTAACATACAGCGTCTCAATCCAACCCGACACGCGGCTATTGATCTGCCAAACAGCATCGTCGTTTGCTTGTACTGTCCCTAAGCTTTTGATGGTGATCTGAAAGTCATCCTTAATTACCGAGGCAGTGCGCACACCAAGGTTGTTTTCAACGGCAGGCGAAATGGTCACCAGCCCGGCTTCAGACTCGCCGCTGACTTCCTCATAAACAGGTACGAGATCCATGCCCATCGGCGATTTACCCGGTTTATCACGGCGATAGTTGGCATCCATCGGCGCAACCCAGTACAAAATTTCCGGCTCGACAGTTTTTTCTGTTGCGCGAAACAGACTGCTGATTTGCTCATTCGTTGTTGCAAAGAAGCCGAGTAGCAAACCGAAGATTAAAACTAATAAATAACGCATAATAATTTCCTTTTAAAGAGCCTGAAAATAACGGATTTTGGAAAGGCTTTTCAGGCCGTCGAAATACAGTTGCTGATATTCCAAAGAGAGATTTTGTTCGTGGATGTAGGCATCAATGACCTCTTTGAACGGCCGGGTATTAGACTGGTAGCTCTGCTCTAATAACTTGGTATGCAGTTTTGCTTGTTTCAATAACGTCTCCTGATAACGTTTCTGGCGCATCTGCAGCTGCTGATAATTGCTGATTTCCGCATTCAGTGATGCATTTAACTGCCGCAGGATTAAACGATGCTCCGCCTGTGTCTGGCCTTTAACCTGCTGCGCTGAAATCAGCTTCTGATCCTGACGCTGATCGGTAAACAGTGGGATATCCATGGATACAAAAGCACTCAGCAGATCCGCTCTTGGCTCTCCCATAGCGTCCTCACTTAACCGGTGTCCGTAGCCTACTTCCACCTTGAAGCTTGGTTTGTAATCCTGCTCAGCCAGTTCAATACCGTTATCCGCAACGGCAATTTTTTGTGCTAACAGTTGTACTTTCGGGTGCCTGCCAAGCAACGCGTAATGCTCACTGTTTTTTGCACTGACGGACGTTATGTAAGACTCTGTTTGCGGCCATCTCGGCATCTCACTCTGCAGCTGCCCATACGCATCCTGACCAATCCACTCGCTTAACATACTGCGATAGTTCAGTGACTGTTGGGTTAAGCCGGCAATTTTGTCATCAAATTTATTGATTTCAATTTCGGCAGCAATCAGATCTTCATTATCCCTCAGCCCCAGTGAAAATTGAGATTGCAGATCGCGATAAAAGCTAGAAAAGAGCTGCTTATTCTCTTTCACTAACAGTAATGACTTTTCCACAAAGAGGATGCTAAACCACAACTGCTGTACATCTCTTTTCGCCATCAACTGCCGATCTAATCCTTGCAAAACGGCTAGCTGTGATTGCTGGTTAAAGCTTTTTTGGGTAAGTTCGCGCGTTGCACCGCGGCTAAACTGCTGCGATAGCCCGACAGACAGTTGTGTCATGGGATCTTCATCTAATTTAAAACTGTCTGTTGGTACATTAGCCATACCCAGTTTTATCATAGGATCCGGTAATGTTGCACCAGCATTACCCTGTGCTACCAGGGCTGCTTGCTGGGCTTGGTATATCTGCTGTGCAGGGTCGGACTGAATCGCCATCTGCTCGGCATTGTTTAGGCTGATGCCTTCTGCCCAAAGGTTAAAACTAAGCAAAAACGTTAAACTTAACAGCCTGTTAAGACGATTGCTTGATAAAAAACAGGTGCTGACTTTCATCATCACTCTCCTTAATTACGACGCCCTTGTATTGCCATTGCTCTTTTTTGTTAAAGAACAACAACAGTTTTTAACTACAGGGGTTCAGTAAAATAAAATTAATCTGTTAATTGATAAGCCGAGTCTCAACTACTCAACAAATCAAAGTTGTGCTTCAGCCGGAGACTGAACAAAAAACAGTTAACCTGGAAAGGGAGGGCGATAGATAGATTCAGGAAAGTAATAGGGTGAGGGGGAAGTGTCAGTTTGGTAGGCAAGCTGCAACTGAGGCTGACTAACAGCATGTGAATGCTCGATAAAGTAAAGCACGGAAACAACTGTCATAAAACCACAATCGCTTTGACAATTCATATTGTCAGGCATTTCACTGCCGGGGCATTCTGTTTTACTCATATCCATGTGCGCTTCATCTGCACTCATAGAGATTGAGCAATTCACCATAGCAACCGTTTTATTTTCCAATACAGAAGCATACGCCAGCGCTTTCTGAGTGAAAGTCAGCAGTGTCGTGAGCATCAATATTAGCGTGATAAATCGGTTCATATTCAAGTCGATAAGTAAATGGATAAAAATATATTAGACTCTGACCTAAGGGCAAGGTCAATCATTAATTGCTTATTTTAAACTATATTAATTGAATTGTTCCAGTAAAACTGGGCAGGGATTTGTATCCAAAGCAGATCCTGCTCACCCTGTCTATCTTAAAAAGATAACATGCTTAATATTACCGATGCAATGAATAACCTAGCAAAAAAGTAAACTATTTTTCACAGTCAAAAAGACAGAGCCACCTTTTAACATCACATAAATATTGTTACATATCAACAGTATACATAAAAATATCCCGTTGAAAAAGCAACACTTCAGTTAGGTCTTGCTGCTCAAGCAGACCTCCACCTGGCTATTATTTGAACAACATGAACTATAATTAACGCGTTACGGTGTGCGTAACGCCGTTGAATAGAGGGTAATTTTATGAAAATTTATACTTATATATTGACTTTTATAGCGATTTTTATGAGTTATATTGTGACCGCTCACGCGGATGAGAAATCTCAAGGACTCTTAGAAGATGCACTAAGCGCAGCTCCTCCTACCATCAGAGAAGCAGTGACAGTGCTTGATTGGGAGAAGAATGAATTGCAAAAAGGGACGAACAATTACACTTGTTTTCCAACACCACCTCAATTGCAAGGCAAAGCGCCAATGTGTCTTGATTCCACCTGGTTGGAATGGGCTGACGCTTGGACAAATAAAAAACCATTTACAGCCAAAACGATTGGTATCTCTTATATGTTGGGGGGTGATGAGGGAGCCAGTAATATCGATCCTTATGCAGAAGGTGAAACTGCAGATAATCAATGGATTGTAGAGGGACCGCATTTAATGATTATTGTCCCGGATGCCGCTTTGTTAGATTCATTGCCAACAGATCCCAGTATTGGTGTGCCTTATGTAATGTGGAAAGGAACTCCTTATG
>DATCZZ010000147.1:0-5309 GCA_036525635.1 Psychromonas sp.
ATAACACCCATAAAAGCAATGATCCTTCATGCGCTCCCCACACCGCAGAAAGGCGATAATACCAGGGCATTGCAGAGTTAGAATTGGTTGCGATATAAGCAACCGTAAAGTCATTAACAAAAAACAGGTACGCTAAGATGACAAATGACAAAAAAGCAAAAACAAACTGTAAAATGGTTAAAATCTTTGCGGACGCAATGGCACTTTGCTGACCGCTATATACGCCGTAGAGCGGATAAACTGTTTGCAATAGTGCAAACATACAGGCTATTGCCAACGCGAACTGACCTATTTCAGGTAGCATGAAATGTCCTTATCGTTATTTTTTATTGGTTTTTAAATGATCCATGCCAGCAAGCGCATCTGCAACATCGGGCGGCATATACTCTTCGTCATGCTTGGCTAACACTTCAAATGCATTAATTTGTGTGGCATTGAGTAACTCCCCTTGAGCAACAATGCCCTGCCCTTCACGGAACAAGTCAGGTAAAATCCCATCGAAAAAGACAGTGACTATCCCCCCCCCATTGTCCAGCAAATCAAAGCTTACCTTTAAGCTCTGCGGATCCCGTTTTACCGTGTCCGGCACGACCATGCCACCAACACGCAAGCGTTGCCCCACTTCAGGTTTTATACCGGTTTCCTTTTTGCCCTGTACTATTTCTGTCGGTGTATAAAAAAGATCAATGTTTTGCTGTAAAGCAAATAGCACCAATCCCACCGCAAGTGATAAAGCAAACACTAATGAGGAGGTGATTAACAAACGTTTTTTACGTCTCGGGTTCATAATATGCCTTCTCTGTTTTTTGCTTTATTGATACGTTGTTCACGTGCAATACGTTGCGTTACAACCCGAAATATTTTCTTTCTTTTCTCTAATGTATTGAAAATCAAAACAATCAGGCATAAAAAAGAGATGCCGTAGGCCAGCCAGACATAAAAACCGTAGCCTCCCATGGCAATAAAATCTGCAAATGAATTAAATGCCATCTTAATAACTCCCCGTTCTATTCATATTATTCTCTACTAATTTCCTTACCCAGGGGCGATGACTTTCTCGTGTTAAAATTTCATTCCTAAAACGCATCAATGTTAATGCGCCTAATAACGCCGCAAAAGCTAAAATCATAATCAGCAGAGGCCACAACATTTCTGCTGCCATTGAGGGCTTGTCAAACTTACTGATCGTTGCCCCCTGATGCAAGGTATTCCACCAAACCACTGAATAATGAATAATGGGTAAATTAATCACCCCCACCAAGGTTAAAATTGAGGCAGCTCTTCCAGCTAGCAGCTTATCGGAGAAGGCATTATATAGGGCAATGATCCCTAAATACACAAACAGTAAGATCAGCTCAGACGTTAAGCGCGCATCCCACACCCACCAAGCTCCCCACATCGGTTTTCCCCAGGCTGCGCCAGTAAACAATGCGATAAAAGTAAAAACAGCGCCAACGGGGGCAGTTGCCGCTACCGTCATTTCAGCAAGCCTGATTTGCCACACTAAAGCCACAAACGCGGCAATGGCCATACTTGCATAGGCAGCCATCGCCATCATGGCAGCCGGCACATGGATATAGATAATGCGAAAACTATCCCCCTGCTGATAATCAGCTGGCGAAAATAACAACCCCCACACCAGACCGACAGAAAATGTAAGAATTGTAAGCGCTGCAAACCAGGGCAAAAATTTACCGGCTAGTTGATAACTCCGCTCTGGTTTTGCATAGGGGTGAAGCCATTTCCACATAATTTATCTCTATCTTTTTTTATAAATATATTATCAGCTAACACTGACACGTAATGAAGCGGCTATCGCAAAAGGAGCCAGCGTAATTGCGGCAATTAACATTGCCCCTAATAAAGCCAGTAATCCAATATAGGATTGCCCATATGATGCCGCATCGACCGCCATGGTTGAAAAAATTAAAATTGGAATGCAAAGCGGCAGCATTATCAAACTCAGCAGAATACCGCCTTTTCTTAACCCCACTGTCAGGGCAACTCCTATCGCCCCCAATAAACTTAAAATTGGCGTGCCGATCAAAAGGGTTAAAAATAATGCAAAATAGGTATCGAGATCAAGCGCTAAAAAAGCCGCCAGAAGCGGGGAAACCAATAAAACAGGTAATCCGGTCAGTAACCAATGGGCCAATACCTTTGCACTAACCAGCCAAGCAAGAGGGAAAGGAGCAAGCATCAGTTGCTCTAGGGAGCCATCAATATAGTCATCCTTGAATAAACGTTCAAAGGACAACAACGCAGCCAATAATGCCGCCACCCATATAATGCCGGGAGCGATACGCTGCAATAGGGCAGGATCGCTGCCAATACCTAAAGGGAAAAGGGTAACAACAATAATGAAAAACCAAACGGGATTTAGGATATCACTGCGATGACGAAATGCCCCTCTCAGCTCTTTGGCGATAACTTGAAAAAAAGCATTAAACATATTCATCACCTGCCGCAAAGTTACGCAGTTCTATTTTTCTAAATAATGAAGAGTTGATCATCATATCCTGGTGGCTCGTAAGGAGAACCATCCCCCCCTGCTCCGCATGTTTAACAAATAAAGATTCTAAAACAGCAATACCTGACTTATCAATTGCCGTAAAGGGTTCATCTAACACCCATAACGGGCAGTTATTCATCCACAGGCGAGCCAATGCCACTCGGCGTTGTTGGCCAGCAGAAAGTTGCGCGGCAGTGATATCTTCATACCCTGCCAAACCAACCTGTGCCAAAACATGCCATAAGTCAACCTCCTCTTCACTAAGATGTAACTTATGAAAAAACTGTAAATTTTCTAATGCGGTTAATTCTGGCTTGATTCCCGCTTTATGGCCAAGGTATAGAAGTTGCTGATGAAAAGACTCACGTTCAGCAAATATTGGACAGCCTTGCCAGAATACCTCTCCAGAATAGGGGGAAGATAAACCAATAACTAATCGAAACAGAGTGGTTTTTCCCACCCCATTAGGTCCGGTAACCTGCACAATCTCGCCCGGGTTAATGGTAAAGCTCAGATCTTTAAATAAAATACGATCCTCGCGGACACCAGTAAGCATTTTGCAGTGAAGCATGACGTTAACCTAATAAATTTAAAGATAAGATTTGCACAAAGGCAATACTTAAAGACGTTTTTGAATCCTAACACAGAAGATTATATGAAGTAATAAACATGCGACGCTAATATTCGCTCTTACGCACGCTTAAAGATGCTCCCAAGCTTTTAAAATAAGGACGTTTACTAACTAACGCTTAAATAGACAGGAGATTAACCGCTAATATTTTTAATAATGGCAAAAAAAAAAAGCCCCGACTTAACTATAAGTCAGGGCTATCAGCATAAATTTTTACAGTTTAGCTGGCAGTAAACTCTGGGTAAGCTTCTACACCACAGTCATGTAAATCCATACCTGCTTCTTCCTCTTCAGCTGTAACACGAATGCCCATTGTTACCTTGATAATGCTCCACACAATCCATGATGCAACAAAAACAAAACCGAAGATAACTGCTGCACCGTATAACTGGCTGGCAAAAGAAGCACCTTCATTATTTAGCGGCACAACTAACAGACCAAACAGACCACATACACCATGTACAGATAAAGCACCTACAGGATCATCTAACTTCAATTTATCAAAAGTGATGATGCTGTATACTACGATGATACCCGCAACCGCACCGATAGCAGCTGCGAATAATGGAGTAGGTGATAAAGGATCGGCAGTGATTGCTACTAAACCAGCTAATGCACCGTTTAGAATCATGGTTAAATCTGCTTTACCCCATTTCAGTTTGCTCACTAACATGGCAGCAATTGCACCAGTCGCAGCAGCCGCGTTGGTATTAACAAAGATTAAACCAACCGCTGTTGCATTTTCTGCATTCGACAAGGCTAATTGTGAACCACCGTTAAAACCAAACCAGCCCATCCATAGAATAAGTGTACCTAAAGTAGCAAGCGGCATGTTCGAACCAGGAATAGGATGAACCGAACCATCTTTACCATATTTACCTCTACGGGCACCCAGTAGGATAACAGCAGCTAATGCAGCGGCAGCACCGGCCATGTGAACAATACCTGAGCCGGCAAAGTCGCTAAAACCAGCTTCTGAAAGAAAACCACCACCCCAAGTCCAGTACCCTTCTAACGGGTAAATGAAACCAGTTAAAAATACCGAGAAAATTAAGAATGCCCAAAGTTTCATACGCTCAGCAACCGCGCCAGATACAATTGACATTGCTGTTGCAACAAATACAACCTGGAAGAAGAAATCGGATTCAAGAGAATGATCCGCGCCTTCAGCTTGTGTACCGATCAGGCCTCCTAGTGAAGGTAACCAGCCACCAGCTGTATTATCAACATACATGATGTTGTAACCAACCAATAAGAACATGGTACATGCAATTGCATATAACACGACGTTTTTAGTTAAAATTTCAGTGGTATTTTTAGAGCGGACCAGACCGGCTTCTAACATAGCAAAACCTGCTGCCATCCACATTACCAATACACCCGATATTAAAAAATAGAAGGTATCAAGTGCAAACCTAAGTTCAGTTACTGTATTTTCCATAATAATTCCTTTGTCTACAAATTATTTAAAAGTTTAAAGCGCTTCTTCGTCAAGCTCACCGGTACGGATACGTACAACTTGCTCAAGCGGTTGAATAAATATTTTACCGTCACCTACTTTGCCAGTATTCGCCGCAGCAGAAATAGCTTCAACTAAGCGATCGACATCTTCAGCCTTGATGGCAATTTCGAGTTTAACTTTTGGGAGAAAATCAACTTGATATTCAGCACCACGATAAAGTTCGGTATGGCCTTTTTGACGGCCAAAACCTTTTACTTCTGAAACAGTTACGCCTGCAATACCTGCATCCATAATCGCTTCTCTGACTTCATCCAATTTAAACGGTTTAATTATTGCTGTTAACATTTTCATTAACATATCCTTCTTAATTTAAAATTTCAGTGGATTAAAAACTTCGGTGGAAAAAATATTATCGTTTCATTTACCCAAAACAAAGCAAACCTCATGCCAAAAACAAAAAACAGATAAAATACAATAAGTTGCGAATAAATATAAATACCTACACCGGCACCAATGCACCAATTCGGTGCAACCAATGCTCCATTGCACTACTAAAATCAATCAGTGACCAATGAATGCCGATAATTTTCTGCACGCCAATGCAACTAAATAAGAGAAAAAATTTACTGACTGACTTTATATACAGAAATCATCACTCAGCGCTTAGCAAACAAGGGTTGATCTGCTATAGTGCTCAACAATTT
>DATCZZ010000148.1:0-2278 GCA_036525635.1 Psychromonas sp.
CCATTATCTGAAATGAGCAAGAGTTCAAAAACAATAATTAATACCGAAGTGGCATAAATAGGAATGGGCTCCAAAACCCAACATAATGCCGCCATAACAAAGATCGCTATGACGCGTTGTTCAACCTGGGTTAAACCATCAATAGCAAAACTATTTGCAGGTAAAAAAAGAATTATTAAGGGCAGGGTAACGGGCAAAATATACTTTAAATAGGGTTTTATCATGGCAAATTCCTTTCGCAGCAGAAGTGGCATTTTGCGACATCAGTAATTAAAGAAAGTGTTGTCGGTCATCAAAGCAAAAATTAGCTTATTCGGACCTTAAAAAAGGCTAAACGGATCATCCTTATACAATTAACAATAATTTATAATTTTGCTGTTTTTAATTCCAATAGCTGGCTATTGCCCAATCAAACGGCTTGTAATTATTAATTTTTTCTACACAATTTCAGGCCATTTGTTGATCCAGCTTGGTATTCTCTTCAGCCAATAAATCGATTAACTGTCCACTGCTTAAGGGGGGGGAAAAAAGATAACCCTGTCCAAAATCACATCCTGCAGCAATTAACAGCTGTTTTTGTGACTCTGTTTCAATCCCTTCAGCGATTACTTTTATGCCCAGTCTATGTGCCATAACAATAATAGCTTCACACATAGTTAGTGCTTCATTGCCATGTTCAATATTCTTTACAAATTTCTGGTCAATTTTTAAATAGTCACTATCAAGTTCCTGCAGGTAAGACAAGGAGGAGTAACCCGTGCCAAAATCATCAAGTGCTAACTGTATTCCTATCTTTTTTAATGCCAGCAACAGATTTTGCGTGCGTTTTCCAGAATCTATTATTAAATTTTCGGTTATTTCAGTCACTAATGCAGAGCCATTGACGTTTGCTCTAAGCATTTGTTCGGACCAATTTTCCATGCCGCTGTCTTTAGAAGCTAACTGTACCGGTGAGATATTTACAGTTATTTGAAAATTGCTATTGATAGTTTGTCTAATTAATTTCACCTGTTCTAATGCGGTTGCAAATATCCATTTTCCTAACGGGTTGATTAATCCGGTCTCTTCCGTAATAGGTATAAAGTCATCCGGGCCGATGGTGCCTTTGCTGGGGTGCTGCCAACGGATCAACGCTTCCGCTTTATTAATTTTGCCGCTATTTAAATCAACGATAGGCTGATAATTAAGAATAAATTGTTCATTTTCAATGGCGCAGCGTAAGCTTTTTATTAAATCGGCACGGAAGGTAACCGCAAACTGCATTTCCGGTGTGAAAAAATAATAACGGTTACGGCCGCGCGCTTTGGCAGTATACATTGCCTGATCTGCCGATTTTAACAGATCTTCAATGCAATCTTTGTCATTCGGATATAAAGCTATCCCGATACAGGCTGTGATATGGGCTGTGTTGTCTCCCAAATGATAAACTCGTGCTAATGATTCAAGTATATTAGAGGCGATAACATTTACGTCCGAGATCTCATTAAGATCACTGAGCAGGACAACAAACTCATCACCCCCTAAGCGCGCAACGGTATCTACCTTTCTGACTGCAGATGTCAGTCTCCTTGCAACTTCAATTAGCAGTTCGTCTCCTACCGCGTGGCCCAGGCTATCGTTAACATCTTTAAAGTGGTCGAGATCAAGCAGCAACATTGCCATTATACTATTACGTCGCTCAGACCTTGCTATCTCTTTTGCAGTTGAATTTTTCAGCATGGCTCTGTTCGGCAAGTTAGTGAGGGGATCAAAATTAGCCTGTTTCCAAATAAGTTTTTCGGCTTCTTTACTCGCGGTAACATCCGTAAATATTCCCACATAACGGTGCACGCGTTGATCTTCATTGTAGACAGTATCGATGGTTAACAGCTCAATAAATAATTCACCGTTTTTACGTCGATTTTCAATTTCTCCCTGCCAACGCCCGGTGGTTGTTATCTGCTCCCACATCTCCCTATAAAAGGTTTTGCTATGATTTCCTGAGCTTAATTTTGTGAAACTTTGTCCGAGGATTTCATCCCGCGAGTATTGCGTTAGTCTGCAAAATGCAGGATTTACATCTAAAATGGTGCCGGTTGCATCTGTTATCGCCATACCTTCACTGCTGTTGCGGTATACCGAAGCTGCGAGCTGTGTCGCTTCCTCATTGTTTTTACGCTTAGTGATGTCCCTTAATATGGCGACAAAGGACATTTCATTGCTTAAAGCAGTGCAGCGCATTTCGTAATTATATTGCTGCTCTTCCCGTGTAACACAAAATTCCCAAGTCAAATTTTGC
>DATCZZ010000149.1:0-2241 GCA_036525635.1 Psychromonas sp.
ATACCCCCCAGTCTGCTTAAGCAGACTGGGGGGTATTTGCCACCTGTTCAAAGGCGATTAAGAGCTTAAATAAATGCGCTTCTGTTACTGGCAATAAAATCTTTTAACTGAGTCAATGGTCTTCCTAATAATTGTTCACCATCAGGGCTCACCACTGCCGCTTGATTAGTCGCGAACACCTCAAATAACTCAAGCATCCCCTTTGCCTGCCACTCTGGCCAGCCCGTTGATAAAAGTGAATCTAAGGTCTGTTGCTCAGTTGGAGAAATATATGCCACAGCCTTGCCGGTCACATCGGCAAACACTTTCGCCATCTCTTCGCCACTTAATAACGCAGGGCCAGTTATATTGTAAGCTTTGTTATCATGCCCTGATGAAGTTAAAATATTAGCCGCCATTTCACCGATATCCGCTACATTTAATGGTGCAAAATGACCGTCGCGGATCCCGAAGTATAATCCGCCCTGTTTAATACCATCAGCCCATCCGAAAAAGTTATCTTGAAAGAAAATGGTGCGTAAATGTGTCCAGTTAAGACCTGATTGTTCTAAATATTTTTCTCCCGCTCGAAATTGTTGACCGAATAAGATAGCTTCATATTCAGCACCGAAAACAGAATAGAATAAAAATTGTTTAACTGAGCCTGCTTGCACCGCTGCATCAACTGCATTTTTGGCATGCTGCTCTCTATTTTCCACATTGCCGGGGATCATGAATACTTTTGTGGCACCTTGATACGCAGCGGCTAATGTTTCTGGCTTATCAAGATCAATGATCACTGTTTCGATTGAGGGGTATTTTTGTTTTAACTGCGCTGCCTTATCTGCACTGCGAACAGCTGCACGAATCATATTTTTAGTTTGCTGCTTGTTAACTAAAGATTCAATGGTCGCAATACCGTTATTACCCGCTGCACCAATAATTAAAATTGTTTCATTGTTCATAATTTTTCTCCAAAGTTTATTTAACATTTTATTTTCCAAAATGGCCATCAGCCATTGTTTTCTATAAGTAACTATTTGTTGAAAAGATAATAGAATAAAATTTAGAGAAGATATAACGCAATAACATGAATGTTAAGTTCAATAAATTTGAACTAACTTAAGCGGTGAAATTTAAAGATTAAAAAGAGAGATATTTGCTCTGCAACAACAACCATAGGGTGGGAAGTACTTTATTTTTTGTGTGACTCCATATAAAAACACGCGAAGCATCCGCTTGGTACTATTAATGCCCTCATATAACCAAGAGTTTGAATTTACTGCGTAGCAAGTAGCTTGGGTATAAAAGACCCGATCTCCTCAATAAAAAATAGGATTATCTCTTCCTTTTTTAGCCAATTAAGTTAAGTTGTTATATAACCAATCACCATAACTTACTTTAATATCTGCAGGAGAGCATCACTTGAAAAAAATAATAATCATCACCGCTATCGCAGCAGTAG
The DNA here is from genome assembly GCA_036525635.1 of Psychromonas sp. Lineage (GTDB taxonomy): Bacteria > Pseudomonadota > Gammaproteobacteria > Enterobacterales > Psychromonadaceae > Psychromonas. The sequence goes on from DATCZZ010000149.1 coordinate 1,445, forward strand.
GTGCCGGAACTTACCTTATTAACCAACAGCAAAATTTTCTACCTACAGTGTACAATGTACTGGATTACGTACCGGCTGATACACCATTATTCAGCGCTCAGCTTACCCCCTTCCCGATCAAAGATTATATAAATGCCATGCCGAAGCTGAATGCAGCTGAAGATGATGCGGCATTTCAAAATACAGACCTTCAAGGTGATCCACAGACCAACTTTTTCTTAAGTATCGCAAAAACTTACCAGGCATCGTTAAAGGATGCAGACCTGTTTCTTAAAACCTTCGGTCTGGCAGATAATATCCGCGCTTATTTTTACACCCTAGGTGCATTACCCGTATTAAAAATTGAAGTCGAAAATCCACAAGCAATTTGGGCGTTGCTAGATAAAGCGGAGCAGGAAAGTGGCTATTCTCACCGCAGCGGTAAAGTCCAAGAGACGGAATATCGCGCTTATCGTTTAAACTCCCCAACGGAAACACCAGGGGTAGATCTCATTTTTTCGCAAGAGAAGGGGTTATTAACCGTCACCTTGGACAGCGCTTTAAGTGAAGAAACATTATTAGCAAGTGCCTTAGGTTTACTTCAAGCTGAAAATCCGATTAGCCAGGCTGGTATTATTGAAGAGATAGCCAATAAACATCATTTTACAGCACAAAATATCGCTTTTATTAACCATCAAGAGATAGTTGAGGGGCTAACCACAACCGATGGCAATCAACTAGCACGTCATCTAAGTTTACTATTCCCGCAGCAAACACCGGATAACCCGCTGCATACTTTCAGAACCCCAGCATGTGAG
>DATCZZ010000150.1:0-2624 GCA_036525635.1 Psychromonas sp.
GAAGCGTTTAAAAGTCAACTGGCAAAAATTCGCACGGGTCGTGCCCATCCGAGTTTATTAGATGGTATCATGGTGCCATATTACGGTAGCAATACACCGCTTCGCCAGGTGAGCAATGTTTCTACTGAAGACGCTCGCACACTGACGGTAACAGTTTTCGATGCTTCTTTAATTCAAGCGGTAGAAAAAGCGATCATGGGGTCAAACTTGGGATTAAACCCGATGTCTGCGGGTACTGTTATTCGTATTCCTTTACCACCGCTAACAGAAGAGCGCCGTCGTGACTTGATTAAAGTTGTGCGTGGTGAAGCTGAAAATAGCCGTATTGCCATTCGTAATATTCGCCGTGATGCAAATGGCGATCTGAAAACACTGGAAAAAGATAAAGATATCAGTGAAGATGAGCAGCGTGCTGGTGAAGATTTGATACAAAAAGTGACTAATGATTATATTAAACAGATTGATGATCTGCTCGCCGTGAAAGAAAAAGAGCTGCTGGAAGTTTAATAACAGTTTAATAACGTCAATTTAGCGTATTCCCATTGTGAATGCGCTAATTAATCTTCGACTCTGTATCAAGGTTGATTGTGTCCAAATTAAATGAAAATTCAAAATCGGCTGAACCTAAACATGTCGCTATCATTATGGACGGTAATGGCCGCTGGGCGGAGCGTCAAGGTAAACATCGCGTATTGGGACATAAACACGGTGTTAACTCTTTGCGCAAGACAATTGCGTTTGCCAATGAAAAAAACATTGAAGCCTTGACCATCTTCGCATTCAGTAGCGAAAATTGGCAGCGACCTGAACCAGAGGTCAGTATGCTGATGGAGCTGTTTTTTACCGTATTAAGCAGTGAAGTCAAAAAATTACATAAAAATAATATTAAATTTAAAGTAATTGGCGATCTGTCGGGCTTTAGTGAACGGTTACAAAAAAAAATCATTGAGGCAGAAAAGCGGACCAAAGATAACAGCGGTTTAGTGGTTAATGTTGCCGCAAATTATGGCGGGCGCTGGGATATCACCCAGGCAACCAAAAAACTGGCCTCTTTAGCCGTTGCCGGCGAACTCAACATTGACGATATCAATGAGCAAGTATTGGATAAGGTTATTTCATTAGCCGGATTACCGCCTGTCGATCTGATGATTCGCACCGGCGGTGACCAACGTATCAGTAATTTTTTATTATGGCAGCTGGCCTATGCGGAACTGTATTTTACCGATGTGCTGTGGCCTGATTTTGATAGTCAGGAGTTTCAAAAGGCGTTGGATGTATTCGCAAGTAAAGAACGCCGTTTTGGTAAAACCAGTGCTCAACTAAGCTGAAAATCAATTTGGATGGATTTCTCAGCATAACGAATTTAACAAGGGTGTTTCTGTGAAACAACGAATAATAACAGCTTTAATTTTAGCTCCTCTGGCAATTGGTGCTATTTTCTTTCTTCCTCTGCAGTTTTTTATGCTTTTCAGTGCCGCCATTTTTCTGCTATCCAGCAAAGAGTGGGGCGGTTTTGTCAGCAAAACGCCTTCCAGTTTTATTTTATACTTTTTCGGTTTAGTGCTTGGCGCAACTTTGTTATTAATCCCCGTTGAACAAATCTGGATCAATGAGAAGGTCAACGGTTATATTATTTATGGCCTTTTAGCTGCCGCCATCTGGTGGTGTTTATCCTTTTTGATGGTTATTACCTACCCAAGATCAGCAAGCCTATGGCAGAACAGCAAATTGATTAAATCGCTTTTTGGTTTATTAACATTAGTGCCGCTTTTCTGGGCTATGGTGGTGCTGCGTTCAGTGAATATCGACCATGATTTTTATTTTGGTGGCGCATTATTAATGTACGTTTTTATTCTTGTTTGGGCGGCCGATATTGGTGCCTATTTTTGCGGAAAAAAATTTGGCAAACGCAAGCTGGCGCCCAATGTAAGCCCTGGCAAAACAGTCGAAGGATTTTTAGGTGGTTTATTCAGTGCGATGATTGCAGCTGTGTGTGGCACCATCGTCTTTACTGTTGCAGAGGATAAAGTGCTGCCTTATTTGATCGCTTCTTTAATCACTATTATGGTTTCAGCGCTCGGTGACTTAAGTGAAAGTATTTTCAAACGAGAAGCTGGTTTGAAGGACAGCAGTAATCTATTGCCCGGTCATGGCGGTATTTTAGATCGTATCGATAGTTTAACGGCTGCGGTACCAGTTTTTACCCTTTTTTACCTATTATGGTTAAGTTAGAAGATGAAAAAATTAGCTATATTAGGCGCAACCGGTTCGATAGGTGCGAGTACATTTAGCGTCTGCCGCAGTAATCCCGGATTATATCAGATAACCTTATTAGCAGCGTCTACAAGCGTTGATAAAATGTTTTCTCTCTGTCAGGAGTTCTCCCCGCTTTATGTGTCAATGAGCTCTGAAACTGCTGCTAAGCAGTTACGTGAGTTGCTGAAAAAGGCCAACTTGTCATCCCATGTGCTTGAAAATGAGCGACAATTGCTGCAACTGCTGGCCAGTGAGCAAGTGGATTCTGTGATGGCTGCAATCGTCGGAGCGGCTGGGTTAAAAACAACATTAGCGGCAGTCAATGCGGGTAAGGAAGTTTTTTTAGCAAATAAAGAGGCACTGGTTAT
>DATCZZ010000151.1:0-4415 GCA_036525635.1 Psychromonas sp.
ACCTCTAATTTTCAATAGATTAAGCCGAATCACAGAGCTGATAGAAATATTTTCCAATTTATGGGGCAGATTAGATGGAAAGCAGAGAAGTTGAATTCCGGTAGTGACCAGAAATAGACCGGCATAAAAAAAGCCGTAACAGGGATTAATCTATTACAGCTTCTAGTATATGGTGGCCCCTCCCAGACTTGAACTGGGGACCTAACGATTATGAGTCGTGTGCTCTAACCAACTGAGCTAAGGGGCCGAATCTTTTAATATATCGAGCTTGTGCTCTAACCAGCTATTCAAAGCTAATGCTAAGGCACCATATTTTTTCATCTGTAGAGCTTGTGCTTTAACCCGCTATTCCGTGCTAAAGCTAAGGGGCTAAATTTGAGGTGCGATTATATAAGCTAAATTTTTACCTGTCTAGCATATGTCATGCGTTTGCTTATTTATTCAACGCTCTTTCTGTTATCACTGAAGAATATTAGTTACTTGTCACTTTTTAAGCTAAAAAAATCCCGCATCAGCGGGATTTTTATTTGATATTTAAGATCTGTTATTCATCCAGGAAGCTGCGCAGTTGTTCACTACGGCTTGGGTGACGTAATTTACGTAATGCTTTTGCTTCAATCTGACGGATACGCTCACGCGTAACATCAAACTGCTTACCGACTTCCTCTAAGGTATGATCGGTGTTCATATCGATACCAAAACGCATGCGCAATACTTTTGCTTCTCGTGCCGTTAAACCCTCTAAAACATCATTAGTCGCATTTTTAAGGCTCTCACTTGTTGCACAATCAACGGGAAGGGCAATGGTTGTATCTTCAATAAAGTCACCTAAATGCGAATCTTCATCATCACCAATAGGTGTTTCCATTGAGATTGGCTCTTTAGCTATTTTTAGTACTTTACGGATTTTATCTTCCGGCATCATCATGCGTTCCGCCAGCTCTTCAGGCTGAGGTTCGCGCCCCATCTCCTGCAACATTTGACGCGAAATACGATTCAGTTTATTGATCGTTTCAATCATATGCACCGGAATACGGATCGTACGAGCCTGATCCGCAATAGAGCGTGTGATCGCCTGACGGATCCACCAGGTAGCGTAAGTTGAGAACTTGTAACCACGGCGATATTCAAATTTGTCTACGGCTTTCATCAAACCGATATTACCTTCTTGAATAAGATCTAAGAACTGTAAACCACGGTTGGTGTATTTTTTGGCAATCGAGATAACCAGACGCAGGTTGGCTTCTACCATCTCTTTTTTGGCACGGCGAGCTTTGGCTTCGCCAATACTCATGTTGCGTGATATCTCTTTTAAGTTTGAAATTGTTAATGCACTTTGTTCTTCGACTGAGAGCATTTTTCTTACACAACGTCTTAAATCTTCTTCAAATTCACTGATGCGTCTCGCATAGTCAGTGCCACTTGAAAGTATTGCTTCGATCCATGAATCGTTGGTTTCGTTACCTTTAAAAAGCTGGATAAACTCTTTTTTAGGCATTTTGTTTTGCTCTACACAGATCTTTAATGCTAAACGTTCCTGTACACGAACAGTGTCCATGGAAGAGCGAATTGCTTTGACCATACGGTCAAACTGTTTAGGTATTAATTTGAACTGTTGGAAAAACTCTGCCTGTTCAATAATGGCGGCACGCGTATCGGGATGCGCCCGGCCATTTTTAACAATTGAATCTTCAACAACTTGATTTAATTTACGCAGTTCGGCAAATTTTTCCGCAGCTTCCTCAGGATCCGGGCCTTTAGGTCCCTCTTCATCCTCGCTGACTACTTCATCATCTTCATCTTCATCTTCTTCATCTTCATCTTTCAATTGCGTTTCGTCTAGCTCAGAGCCAATATGTGTGGCGCTGACTGCCTGGGTCATTTCATCATTGGGATCCACAAAACCACTGATCAAATCAGTTAATTTCATCTCATCAGCTTCATAGCTGTCCCAGTTATCTAATAGTCCGGAAATCGTGGCAGGGTATTCAGAAACGGCTGTTTGTACTTCTGTAATGCCTTCTTCAATACGTTTTGCGATGACAATCTCGCCTTCACGTGTTAACAGCTCAACAGTGCCCATTTCGCGCATATACATACGTACAGGATCGGTTGTTCTGCCAATCTCTGATTCAACGGTTGCTAGCACTTGGGCTGCTGCTTCTACGGCATCTTCATCTACTGTATCACTACTCTCTTCACCTAAGCTTATTTCATCTGCATCGGGAGCCGTTTCATAAACTTTAATGCCCATATCTCCAATCATTTGGATGATATCTTCGATCTGTTCAGCTTCAAAAATGTCTTGCGGTAGGTGATCATTAACTTCTGCGTAAGTTAAAAACCCTTTTTCTTTACCTTTGATAATAAGCTCTTTGAGCTGTGACTGAGGTGTTTGAGCCATAGATACCGTCCAAAAATTGATTGCAAATAAGGGTTATATTAAAAAAAGTACAAGCGATCAAGTATACGCTAAATTTGTAATTTTTTCTAGTTGATTAATTTTGTTTTTGTTCAACAAGCAGTAATGCAAGTTGCTGTGTTTCTGCGTTTGTTAATGTTTGCCCTGAACGCGCTTTTTGTTTTAAAAATTCTATTCTGTTAACAAGATGAAGATTAAGAAAATTTTCTAGCGTATCCAGAAAAAAGGCTTCATAATTTTCTTCTTTTATATCATTTTGCCACACTGCCAATTTATTCAGCTGCTGGCTTTCCGGTTTTTCCCGCCAATGTTCAAGTAACTGTCCTGTAGTTATGTTGGGGGTGGTACGGCAAATTTCAAGTAGCGCATTTAATAAACTTAATCCGGGTAAATTCATTTCTTTAAATTCAGGGAATTCGGGTAAACCATAAGCGATGCCGGGATGCTGCAAGAGCACCGAAATAGCTAAGCGCATTGGTGTTACTTTTTGTTTTTTACCGCCTTTATTGGCCGGTTTTACTGTCGGTAATAATTTATTAAGCCCCTCTTTTTCAATGCCTAATAAGGTAATAAGGCGCTCTTCCATCATCTGCCTGAATACGGTTTCAGGCAGTTTATTAATTAATGGAATGGCTAATTGGGCTAATTTAGCCTTGCTATCAGCAATGCTCATATCCACTTGGCTTAACAAATGCTGAAAAAGAAAATCCGATAAAGGTAGTGCCTGTTCAATTAGATTTTCAAAGGCCTCTTTGCCTTCTTTTTGCACATAACTGTCCGGATCTTCGCCATCAGCCAGGAACATGAAACGCAATGTGCGCCCATCTTGTATAAATGGCAGGGCATTTTCCAATGCTCTCCATGCGGCGGCTTTGCCCGCTGTATCTCCATCAAAACAACATACCACTTCACTGGTGCTGCGAAACAGCAGCTGGATATGCTCAGGTGTTGTACTGGTACCTAAAGAGGCGACTGCATAATCAATATTGAATTGGCCCAGGGCAACCACGTCCATATAGCCTTCAACAACTAAGATACGCTTAATTTCTTTATAAGCCTGCTTAACCTGATACAGGCCGTAAAGTTCTTTTCCCTTGTGGAAAATAGGGGTCTCGGGAGAATTCAGATACTTAGGCTCACCTTCGCCTAATACTCGTCCGCCAAAACCAATAACCCGGCCACGGCGATCATGAATGGGAAACATCAGTCGATCGCGGAAACGGTCATAACTGCCACTTTTTTCTTTGGCAATTAACATCCCAGTTTCTATCAATTGTTTTTCTAAATCAGAAGAAACCGCAAAGCGTTTGCGTACTTCATCCCAACCATCAGGGGCATAACCTATCTTGAAATCTTTGACGGTTTTGCCGGACAATCCACGGCCTTTAAGATAGTCGATAACCTGCTTACTGTTTTTATGGGTGCGCAGTTGCTGCTGATAAAAAACAGCAATATCAGCCATTAGCTGATAAAGATCTTTGCGATCTACATAAGCGCTTTGCTGCGTTTTTGCGGATCCGCTCTCTTCACGGGGTACTTCGAGAGATAATTGTTCAGCAAGCGTTTCAACAGCATCAACAAATTCAATACCATCGTACTCCATGATAAAAGAGAGTACATTGCCGCTGGCTCCACAGTTAAAGCAGTGGTAGAACTGCCTGTCTGCACTGACTGAAAATGAAGAGTTATTATTGCCATTATGGAAAGGGCAGCAAGCGCGGTAATCCTTACCCTGTTTTTTCAGTTTTATACGGCTATCAATAAGATCGACAATATCTGTGCGAGCAATAAGATCGTCAATAAAATTTCTCGGGATACGTCCTGCCATCGCTTTAAACCATTTACTCTATTAATTAATGAACGTCATTTCTGCCACTGCTTATATCAATTTTCAAGGAGATATTCATCCCTGAATTGATGCTGGATAGCTGAACCAACTACGCGCCTGTGCGGGGCAAAATAGTATTAATCTGTGTTATCTGAAAACGAAAAA
>DATCZZ010000152.1:0-2530 GCA_036525635.1 Psychromonas sp.
ATACGATTTTAGGCCATCTAAAAGCATTTAAAACCGGCCATGCACTTAACAACCAACTTTTGTGTGCGCTACTGGCAGATCAGGAAGCTTGGGAAATGGTGACATTTGAAGAGCCTGTCGCTGAATCCCCTGTTCAGTACATAACGCCAGTTTTTGCTGTTTAACTGAACTGAAAAAACATTAAAAAACCTTTAGTTTTCTAAAGGTTTTTTTTTGCGTTCAGTGTTTACAATATTTGGCTAATGAACGCAGAGCGGCTTGCAGCTCAGGCTCGGCATTTTCAGCTAATGCCAACAATGAATCTGCAACATCTGCCGGCATTTTTTCCGCCCGTTTAATACTCTTTTTCGGCTGAAGATGTTGTTTTTTTGTGGATTTAGACAGAGCAGGATTTACCTTGATGTTGATCCGCACTAATGCCGGTACCTGCTTGCGTAACAGTGTAAGTAGCTCAGTACGCATAAATTGCAAGCGCATCATCCAGGTTGCATCAGGAATTTCTATAAGCAAGCTCCCATTTTGCAAATTTCCTATTCTATATCCCTGGATATTATGTTGTTTCAAATACCTTTGTAGTAAACTGTTTAGCTTCGTGATCAGCGCCATATCATGTTGCAGACCGCTTTTATTTAATAACGAAGAAACGGATTTTGGTTGTCGGGCTCTATTCATTAATTTCATCAACTGTGAATACACAATGAAGAGTATAGCGGTTATCTATTCTCATAGGTAAACAGATTCTACTTCTAACTTATAAAAATAAAATTCTGCTGACCTTTTTTTGCTTTAGACTGGATAAATAAAAATGCTTTGCGGACTTGAAATTATATAAGCTGACCACCATCTCCTTTAATTAAACAGCGTTTTAATGAAGCTTGGTTATCTGCTTGCTGTCCTGCATCACTTTATCTTGGTGAATCTGTTTTTCATAAGCAAAGGCCTGACTTTATCAATGCCTAGTATCAACAAAGAGTGACGGCCTTTCGAAAGTGGATTTGGCGTAAACTGGTTAACATTAAAATTATTAATTTTTATACAATGAGAAAAATAAAATGATTACACAGCTAATAACAAAAATAATAGGCAGTCGTAATGACCGTTATTTAAAAAAACTTCGTAAAGTAGTAAATGAAATCAACAAATTAGAGCCGCAAATACAAGCACTCTCCGATGCGGAATTAAAAGCAAAAACAGTTGAATTTAAAGAGCGCATAGCATCGGGTGAAAGTTTGGATGACATTCTTATTGAAGCCTTTGCTGTTGTACGTAATGCCTCTGAACGTGTATTTGGGATGCGTCATTTTGATGTGCAATTAATTGGCGGTATGATCTTAAATGATAATAAAATTGCTGAAATGCGTACCGGTGAAGGTAAAACATTAACAGCAACATTGCCTGCTTACTTGAATGCACTAACCGGCAAAGGTGTGCATGTCATTACTGTGAATGATTATCTTGCCCGCCGTGATGCAGAGTGGAATGCTAAACTTTTTGAATTTCTGGGGATAACCGTTGGTATTAATATCTCGGGGATGTCGGCGGAAGAGAAGCGGGCTGCTTATGCCGCTGACATCACTTATGGTACAAACAATGAATTTGGTTTTGATTACCTGCGCGACAATATGGCGTTTGAGGCGCAGCAACGTGTTATGCGTCCGTTACACTATGCAATTATCGATGAAGTTGACTCAATATTGATTGATGAGGCAAGGACCCCTCTGATTATTTCTGGTCCGACCGATGGAGACGCAACCTTATATTCTGAATTGAATACCGTTATTCCTATGTTGACTAAACAGGATAAAGAGGATACTGAAGAATATATTGGCGAAGGGGATTTTACCGTTGATGAAAAAAGCAAGCAGGTTTTACTCACTGAACGTGGTCAGGAAAGAGTAGAGCGTATCTTGCAGGAACGCGGTTTGCTTGACGAAAACCAATCATTATATTCAGCGGCCAGCATCAGTTTATTACATCATGTCAATGCCGCGCTACGTGCGCACACGTTATTTGAAAAAGATGTTGAGTATATAGTCACTGACAATGGTGAGGTTGTTATTGTTGATGAGCACACTGGCCGGACAATGCCCGGGCGACGCTGGTCAGAAGGTTTGCATCAGGCGGTGGAAGCCAAAGAGGGTGTGAAAATTCAAAATGAAAACCAAACGTTGGCATCAATTACTTTCCAGAACTATTTCCGACTCTATGAAAAATTGGCTGGCATGACAGGTACAGCCGATACAGAGGCATTTGAGTTCCAATCTATTTATGGTTTAGAGACCATTGTTGTACCGACTAACAAGCCGATGATCCGTAAAGACGGTGGTGACTTGGTTTATTTAACTGAAAAAGAAAAATATCAGGCAATTGTGGATGATATTAAAGCACGTCTGGACAAAGGACAGCCGGTGCTGGTCGGAACCGTGTCTATTGAGCATTCTGAACTATTATCGCATTTAATGGATAAAGAGAAGATTAAACACAGCGTCTTAAACGCTAAATTCCATGCTAAAGAAGCGGATATTATTGC
>DATCZZ010000153.1:0-3126 GCA_036525635.1 Psychromonas sp.
TTTTAACAAATTATCAATGGCACTGAAAACGACAAGATCTTCACCATCAACAGCCCAACCTAAATCACAAAAGGGTGTACCGACGACATTTTTAAGCGCCGGGAAACTGCCTTCCATTAAACGCACAATAGGTTTGTCTGCATAAGCATTTTGATAAGCCCGCTCCACCTGTTCAGCGCTTACCCCAGCTTTTAACTGCACATTAATGCTCGCCAAAATACCACGCTTGAAACTGCCTAAATGCGGCGTAAATACTACCGGCATTCCCAAATGTTGATCAATTTCCGGTTTATGCCTGTGGGTAAACACTCCGTAGGGCTGCAGGCTCACTTCACAGAAGCTACTGGCCATACTTGCCTTACGTCCGGCACCACTGACGCCACTGGTCGCGTTAATAGTGGGTTTGGTATTCTCTTTAATCAGGCCCGCTTCTGCTAATGGTTTTAATGCCGTTAATGATGCTGTTGTATAACAACCCGGTACCGCAATCAAATCGGTATTTTTTATAGCATCAAAGTTCCATTCAGCTAAACCATAAACCGCTTGTTCCAGCAATTCCGGGTACTGGTGGGTAAAACCATAAAACTTGTCGTAAAAACCTGTAGCCTGGACGCGAAACGCACCAGAAAGATCAAACACAACGGTATCTTGCGCTAAAAATAGCGGCGCCAAGTCATGGCTGATTTCATGTGCAGTTGCCAGAATAACGATATCGATACCTTTACAAGCCTCTTCAATACCGCTATTGCCTAACGGTTGCAGCGGCAGATCAACAACACCTAATAAATTACCGTAAAGCGCAGATAATTTTTTACCCTTATCCAGGCTGCCTTCTGAAACATATAACCCAGCCAATTCAATTTCTGGGTGGCGTGTTAAAAAGTGTGCTAATTCTGCGCCAGTATAACCACTAGCCCCGACAACAATGGCTTTTAGCATAAAGAAGTTCCTGTTTCGTTTGCTGTATTAAAAAAGATAAAAATCGGAATGCCATATTATAAAGAGAAGCACTCACGATAGAAAGCTGCATTCTAACCACGAGTGATTATTTATTCAATAATATTGAATAAATATTTCAATCTTTTTATATTTCCAACTCCAAGCTCTGTTTTAGAGGTGAATCTATGCTGAACAAATGCATTTATCTCGGTAAATATCGCCACCGACAGACAACAATACCACTGGACTATAGCGGATAAAACGCTTGATGAGAGTAGAAAAAGATCATCTATAAGATCAGCACCTTTAATAAAGCTACTTCATATATTAATTAAAAGTAACCATAGCAGCTGGATTCGAATTAATGATTCAAGGCTTTTTTTTAAAAAAATTAAGTGTAATATCTTTTTTTATCTCTTTTATATCTGTTTAAGGTACTTTATGTCATTGCCTACTTTTATCAACCTCTACAAAGAGCTGATTGCCATTCCCTCCATTAGCTCTACCGATCCATCATGGGACCAAAGCAATTTAAAAGTGATTAATCAGCTTGCCAGCTGGTTAGAGGAGCTGGGATTTAAAAATGAAATAAAAGAGGTCAACAATGTGCCCGGTAAATATAATTTAATTGCCACATTGGGTGAAGGAGACGGCGGTTTACTGCTTGCCGGACATACCGACACAGTCCCCTATGATCAAGGCAAGTGGTTAACCGATCCCTTTACCGTGGTCGAGAAAGAGAATCGTCTGTATGGATTAGGCTCGATTGATATGAAGGGTTTTTTTGCCTTTGTGATTGAGGTGTTAAAAGAGCTGGATTTAAAAACCCTTAATAAACCTCTGCATATTTTAGCAACTGCCGATGAAGAGACCACCATGTCTGGCGCACAAGATATCGCACAGCAAAAAAGTATCAAACCTGATTATGCCATTATCGGTGAGCCAACCGGCCTGGTACCGGTGATCATGCATAAAGGGCATATGTCCGAAGGTATCCGCATTACCGGCCGCAGTGGACATAGCTCCGATCCTGATAAAGGCCTAAATGCAATTGAAATAATGCATCTGGTGATCGGGGAGCTGAAAAAAGTGCAGCAGCAATTTAAAGAAAAATACCACAATCCGCACTTTGATGTGCCCTATCCGACCCTTAATTTCGGCGCAATAAATGGCGGCGATAGCCCCAACCGAATTTGTGGTTGCTGTGAGCTGCATATTGATATGCGCCCTATTCCAGGGATTACCACCACTGAGCTATTTATTACCGTGAAACAAGCTTTATCGGAAATTGAAAAACGCTACCCAAAAAGTGTTGAGATCTACCATTTACACGAACCAATTCCTTCATACCAATGCCCACTGCATTCAGATCTTATTGATAACGCCGAAATATATACCGGTAACAAAGCGCAAAGTGCTAATTACTGTACCGAAGCTCCTTTTATTCAAGAGCTTGGCTGCGATACCATAGTGTTGGGGCCGGGTCACATAGCACAAGCCCACCAGCCGAATGAGTATTTAGACCTTTCTTTTGTTAAACCAACCAAGGAGGTAATTAAAAAACTAATCAATCGGTACTGTATGAGTTAATTTATGCCATCAAGGAAATATCTATTTTTGTGATCCAGCGTTGACTGCAACCATTAATATGATAGTTTATTCACTTTGTTTTATTATTTATGCAATTTTATGGCTAGTTCAGGGGACATATGACAGAAGAATATTCAAATTTACGTAGTAACGTCGGTTTATTAGGGCAATTACTTGGTAAAAGTATTGGGAGCCACCTCGGTGAAAAGTTTCTAGATAAAATAGAAACCATCCGTAAGCTCTCTAAATCTTCTCGTGCCGGGAATAAAGAAGATGGTGTTGCACTTGTCGACATGTTAACCAATCTTTCTGATGATGAATTGGTACCCGTTGCTCGTGCTTTTACCCACTTTTTAAACTTAGCAAATATTGCGGAACAGTTTCATGGTATTTCCCGTCACTGCGACAGCGGTGTCTGCGGACCGGATCCTATTAAAAAATTAGTCGCTAAATTAAAAGATGCCAATCTATCAAAAGAAGAGATGCAAAATAGCGTTAATGAATTAAAGATGGATATGGTGCTTACCGCTCACCCGACCGAAATAACACGCCGTACACTTATCCATAAGCACATAGCAATTAATGACTGTCTAAGTT
>DATCZZ010000154.1:0-12394 GCA_036525635.1 Psychromonas sp.
AACATAAAAACGAATGGCTTCCAAGGCATTAATTGAACAGATACAGAGATAAAGTTTTTTCTTGATTGCACGTAAGCTTAATTTTTCGGTTTGCCCCTGCAGGTTGATATAGTCAACAGCGCTTTGTTCTAATCCATGCAGTTGCATGAACTGCGTAGCATGGATTAGAGCATCGTAATAACCCGCTATATCCGTTGCGCGCTTTTGAATCTCCGTGTTGGTGACAATATCTTCAAATACCTCACCAGGATCGGTAAATAGATTGCGCAAAATATGGGTGTAACTGCGGCTGTGAATTGTTTCAGAAAATGACCATGTCTCGATCCAGGTTTCGAGTTCTGGTAGTGACACTATCGGCAATAGGGCGATGTTGGGGCTACGGCCTTGAATCGAATCTAACAGTGTTTGGTATTTTAGATTGGAGATGAAAATATGTTGTTCATGATCCGGTAAGTTTAAAAAATCGATACGGTCACGGCTTACATCGATCTCTTCTGGTCGCCAAAAAAAGCTTAACTGTTTCTCAATTAACTTTTCAAATACATCAAAGCGCTGCTGGTCATAGCGCGCCACATTAACCGGATTGCCAAAGAACATGGGTTCTTTTATTGCATCATTGGGGATCTTCGAGAAAGTTGTATAAGCCATAGAATGCTCCAGGTAAACCTTTAATTGTGAATAGAGAGTATAAATTTTTATTGTTTTTTTATTAGCAGTTATGTCACAAGCCAGCTAAGTTTGATAAAGAGTAAGCAACAGCTCTGTCTACTATGTTAACAGAGCTGTTTTATACCCAGACTACTTGAAGAGATATCTTCAAGTAGTCTGGGTATAGAGGAGCATTATTGCTCATATCTTACAAGCACCACCGGCACAGTCATCCGTTTCATCCATAACATTTTCATCGTCGGCACCATCTCGGGTATTGTGATAGTACAATGTTTTAACGCCCATTTTGTAAGCTACTAACAAGTCTTTTAAAAGGTTAGTCATTGGCACTTTATTATCATCAAAACGTTTCGGATCGTAATTAGTATTTGCCGAAATTGCCTGATCTACGAATTTTTGCATTAAGCCCACTAATTCAAGATAACCCTGGTTATTTGGAATGTTCCACAATAACTCATAGTTTTGTTTATATTTTTCATATTCAGGTACAACTTGTTTGAGAATACCATCTTTACTTGCCTTCACACTCACATAACCGCGTGGCGGTTCAATTCCATTCGTCGCATTAGAAATTTGGCTCGATGTTTCAGATGGCATTAATGCCGATAAAGTGGAATTACGTAAACCGTGCTTAACGATATCGCCGCGTAATGTTTCCCAGTCCAGGTGGTACGGCTCATCACAAATATCATCCAATGCTTTTTTGTAATTATCCAGTGGTAATATACCCTGCGAATAACGTGTTTCGTTAAATTTAGGGCATGCGCCACGCTCGACAGCCAGTTTATTGGACGCTTTCAAAAGATAATACTGGATTGCTTCAAAGGTTCTGTGGGTTAGATTATTGGCGCTGCCATCTGAGTATTTAACGCCATTTTTAGCTAAATAATAAGCGTAGTTGATAACCCCTATACCCAATGTGCGACGTGCCATACTGCTATTTTCAGCGGCTATGATAGGGTAATCCTGGTAATCCAATAAATTATCTAATGCGCGCACCGCCAGCTCCGCAAGCTCCTCTAATTCATCAAGAGAATCAATCGCGCCTAAGTTCAGTGCGGAGAGGGTACAAAGAGCAATTTCACCCTCTTCATCCATGATGTGCTGCAACGGTTTTGTTGGCAGTGCAATTTCAAGGCATAAGTTGCTTTGGCGAATAGGTGCGACTTTGCTGTCAAATGGACTGTGGGTATTACAGTGGTCCACATTTTGAATATAGATACGACCTGTACTCGCACGCTCCTGCATTAAGATGGAGAACAGGTTGACGGCTGAAATGCTGCGCTGACGAATATCCGGATCACCTTCATATAAGTGGTACAACCGCTCAAACTCATCCTGGTCTTCAAAAAACGCATCATATAAACCTGGTACATCGGACGGACTGAACAGGGTGATCTCTTTTTTGTCGATCAGGCGCTGGTAAAATAAACGGCTCAGTTGTACCCCGTAATCCAGATGACGCACACGGTTGGATTCAATGCCGCGATTATTTTTTAACACCAAAAGCGACTCAACTTCCAAATGCCAAAGCGGGTAAAATACCGTCGCAGCGCCACCACGTACACCACCTTGTGAACAGGATTTAACCGCTGTCTGAAAGTATTTGTAAAATGGAATGCAACCGGTATGGTAGGCTTCACCGCCACGGATGGTACTGCCCAGCGCACGAATACGGCCTGCATTAATACCAATACCAGCCCGTTGCGAAACATATTTTACAATAGAGCTGGCTGTGGCGTTAATGGAATCAAGACTGTCGCCCGTCTCAATCAATACACATGAACTAAATTGACGCGTTGGAGTACGTACTCCTGACATAATCGGGGTTGGTAATGAAATTTTAAACAGAGACACCGCATCATAAAAACGCTTAATATAGGATAAACGTACAGAAGAGTCATAATCTGCGAACAGACAGGCGGCAACCATCAGGTAAAGAAACTGCGCACTTTCATAAATATCACCAGTGACCCGATTCTGAATCAGGTACTTTCCTTCAAGCTGTTTTACCGCAGCGTAAGAAAATTTTAAATCACGGCCATGATCGATGAATTTTTCCATCTCTTCAAATTCTTGCTTAGTGTAGTCTTCGAGCAGATGTGCGTCGTACTTGCCTTTAGAGCACATTTTACTGACGTGTTCAAATACACTCGGTGGCGTAAAGCGCTGATAGGCTTTTTTACGCAAATGGAATACCGCAAGATGTGCAGCCAAATATTGGTAATCTGGCGATTCTTCTGAAATAAGATCGGCGGCCGCTTTAATGATTGTTTCGTGTATATCATCGGTACGAATACCATCATAAAACTGAATATGTGAATTTAATTCAACCTGAGAGACTGAAACATTTTTCAAGCCTTCTGCTGCCCAAGTGATCACTCGGTGAATCTTGTCAAGATCAATGCTCTCTCTTTTGCCATTTCGTTTTGTGACAAATAGGTTTTTATTCATTCAGGAACCCTTATTTTTAGATTTTTAGCGACTGCAGTGTTACTTATTAGACAGTTTTTAATTGTGTTATTTAGTTGTTAAAAACACAATATATTGTGTTTGATAGCGTGAGGTGACACAAGATAAAGCTTTTTATGATTTTTTCAAGAAAATATTTCTCTGTTTGCGGTGGATAAAATTGTGGATAAGCTGAGTAAAAAAAAATAGGTTAGTAATAACTAACAAATGGCTTAAAGTGGGGGCTGATTTTGCTGGAATGCAACCTTTATTTTTAATAATAAATATAAATAATATAGGCAAATATAATTATTAATAAAATATTGTTAACTTCGATTTATCTCATATTTTTGCATTTTGCTCCATTTAAAGTTGGCAAAAAACACCAAAGTGTTCTCAACAAGTTAGTGCATTCTGCTTTTTAATAAAAAGCCTTTCTGGAGCTAACTAAAAAAGTGCGAAGAGGAGCTTCTTGGCTGGAAATTAGCGCGCAGCGTCGATCATCGTTAGGGGCTGCCTTTACATCTGCAGGTATGCATTTTGGAGAATTGTTTGGCATAAGTTGAAGTTTCTACCCTGTGCATTAAATCACGTTATCTACAATAGGGTTGTTAAATTGCCTGGTTGCGGCCAGTGGTTTTGATCTGGATCAATATAACCATTGTAAACTTAAGGTTATATATCATTAACGGCGACTTAACAAATCATTAACCTTTAAGTTTGCTACACATTAATTGATTGTCTAATAGTTCGACGCAAGTGTTATTAATAGCGTTCAAATTTTAAAAAGAGATAGTGTGGGGTAGAAACTATGAAACTACATATGGAAGAAAAATGTTACACGGATATCTGTCTGCATGGTAAGTGGTTTCATCATGATCATGGTGGCACGAGTGCATATATGTTGGGTTCACGTGAGATTTTTGAATTTGATAAAATGCCAACAACAGAAGAAGAATTGGAAGCCTGTCTAGAGCCGATTGCAAGAAGCAAGATGTATGCTTAACAAAGGCTAACAGATACAAAGCAGGCATAACTGCCTGTTTTGTATCTGTATATTATCTTAAAAAGATTTCTTGCACTTTAACATATAATTAACATTAACATTGTTAGTGATAACAAATTCACCCTGTATCGGGGAAAATTCAACACCACACAAATCTGTACAGTTTAATGTTGTGCTATCAATGGCCGCTAATAGCTGTGAAGGGCGGATAAATTTTTCATACTCATGTGTTCCTTTAGGCACCCATTTTAACAGATGCTCGGCCCCCACTATCATCATCAAATAAGCTTTGAAGGTTTTATTAATAGTCGAAAAATAAACGGTTCCCCCTGGCTTGGCCAAATCGCAACAAGCCTGAACAATAGAGGCAGGGTCAGGGACATGCTCTAACATCTCCATACAAGTCACCACATCAAACTTACCCGCGTGTTGTAATGCAAACTCTTCCGCAGTGATTTTTTGATACTGCACTTTTGTTTGCGTCTCCAGGGCATGTAATTGCGCGATTTGTAACGAAGCGTGCGCCATATCAATACCGGTCACTTCCGCACCCTGTTTAGCCATACTTTCCGCAAGGATACCGCCACCACAACCGACATCAACAATATGCTTGGCAAATAAACCATCAACACCTTGCTCTATATAACGTAAACGGGTCGGGTTAAGCATGTGTAAGGGTTTGAAGTCACCTTCTAAATCCCACCATTGTTCCGCCATTGCTGAAAATTTTTCAATTTCTTTTGGATCAACATTGTTTAATATTGCAGTTGTATTTACGGGCATGCTCTTTACCAATTTGTCTTAAGAATGGTCATTATAACCGGATAATCTTTTTAATAAATTAATTTTAAAGTGCTCTTTTGTTAGCGCCCTATAAAAGTATATGGCAGACATTAATGCTAAAACAGCAGATGCCCCTCCTGCAAATATAGAGGCTTTATAAGCAAGATTCTCTGCATGCCAAGCTGATTTCGATAATACGGCTATATAACCGCTAAGAATTGTTTTGAATGCGTTTCTTAAGCATTATTTTATGCTAGACTGCTCCACTCACTAAAATTCAATCGATACTCTAATAAATTAAGGATTTAGGTCTCTATGAGCGAATTTGCTACAGACGTTTCTCCAATCAACATTGAAGATGAATTAAAGAACTCTTATCTTGAATATGCAATGAGCGTAATTGTCGGGCGTGCACTGCCTGACGTGCGCGATGGTCTTAAACCTGTTCACCGCCGTGTTTTATTCGCGATGAATGTATTACGTAATGATTGGAACAAACCCTACAAAAAATCGGCACGTATTGTCGGCGATGTTATCGGTAAATACCACCCGCATGGTGATACCGCTGTATACGATACTATCGTTCGTATGGCACAGGATTTCTCTTTACGTTATATGCTGGTTGATGGCCAGGGTAACTTTGGTTCGGTCGATGGCGATAGTGCCGCTGCAATGCGTTATACGGAAATTCGTATGCAGAAACTTGCACATGAATTATTAGCTGACTTAGATAAAGAAACCGTTGATTTTGTACCTAACTACGACGGTACAGAATTGATCCCTGAAGTTATGCCTACCAAAATCCCTAACCTGTTAATTAACGGCACGTCAGGTATTGCAGTCGGTATGGCAACCAATATTCCGCCTCATAACCTGGGTGAAGTGATCGATGGCTGTTTAGCATTAATGAACAATGCTGATATTACTGTTAATGAGTTAATCGAGTTTATTCCAGGACCGGACTTCCCAACTGCGGCTATCATCAATGGCCGTAAAGGTATTATTGATGCTTACCACACCGGTCGAGGCAAAATAAAGGTGCGTGCTAAAGCGGAGATCGAAGTTAATGAAAAAAGCGGTCGTGAAACGATTGTGGTGCACGAACTCCCGTATCAGGTCAATAAAGCACGTTTGATTGAAAAAATTGCTGAATTTGTAAAAGATAAAAAAATAGAAGGGATCAGCGCCTTACGTGATGAGTCTGATAAAGACGGCATGCGTATGGTCATTGAAGTTAAACGTGGCGAAGTGGGTGAGGTCGTCTTAAACAACCTTTACGCACAAACGCAGATGCAGGTTACCTTCGGTATTAATGCCGTTGCGCTTGATCACGGTCAACCGAAACTGTTTAACCTGAAAGAGATGCTGGAAGCGTTCATTTTGCACCGACGTGAGGTGGTTACCCGTCGTACAGTCTTTGAACTGAAAAAAGCACGCGAACGAGCTCATGTCCTGGAAGGTTTGGCTATTTCGTTAGCTAATATCGATCCCATTATTGAATTAATTCGCCACTCCGCAACACCTGGTGAAGCTAAAATTGCTTTACAAGCGCGCGGCTGGGAGCTAGGGCACGTTGCCCCGATGCTCGAAGCTGCCGGTGTTGATGCTGCACGTCCAGATGGTTTGGCAATTGAATTTGGTGTCCGTGATAACCAGTACTTTATGACCGAAGTGCAGGCGCAGGCGATTCTGGATTTACGTCTGCAAAAATTAACCGGCCTTGAGCATGAAAAAATATTAAGTGAATATAAAGAGCTGCTCGATATTATTGCGGCACTGTTGTTCATCTTAGAAAGTCCTGCACGTTTGATGGAAGTTATCCGTGAAGAGTTGGAAGAGATCAGAAGCAATTTTGCAGATTCTCGCCGTACTGAAATTACCGCAAGTGAAACCGACCTGTGCATGGAAGACTTGATCTCTGAAGAAGATGTCGTAGTGACACTTTCCCATGAGGGCTACGTTAAATACCAACCCTTAAGTGATTACGAAGCACAGCGTCGCGGTGGTAAAGGTAAGGTGGCAACTAAGATGAAAGATGAAGATTTCATCGAAAAACTGTTAGTGGCCAGTACTCATGATACGATCTTATGTTTCTCCACACGCGGTCGTTTATACTGGTTGAAAGTGTTCCAGTTGCCCCTTGCTTCCCGCCAGGCACGTGGACGTCCTATTGTTAATATTTTACCGCTTGAAGAGGGTGAACGTATTACTGCTATTTTACCTGTGCGTGATTATGCCGATGATAAATTTGTATTTATGGCGACAGCAAACGGTACTGTGAAGAAAACTGCGTTAAGCGCCTACAGTCGTCCGCGTGCAAGTGGATTGATTGCCATCAATTTAACGGATGATAACGAGTTAATCGGTGTTGATCTCACTGATGGCTCGGACGAAATTATGATTTTCTCGGATGCCGGTAAGGTGGTCCGTTTTAAAGAAGCCGAAGAAACGCCTGCTGTTGATGAAAATGGTGAGCCGATATTAGATGAAAACGGCGAACAGGAAATCAGGTTTAAAGGCGTGCGTCCGATGGGGCGGACTGCAACTGGGGTGCGTGGTATTAAACTCAAAGAGGGCGAAAAAGTTGTTTCTCTGATTGTGCCAAACGCAAGCGGGCATATCTTAACCACTACCGAAAACGGTTACGGTAAGCGTACTCCTCTTGCTGACTATGCGCCCAAGAGCCGTGCTACCCAGGGTGTTATCTCAATTAAAGTGAGTGCACGTAATGGTAAAGTGGTCGGTGCCGTACAAGTTGATGAAAACGATGAAATCATGCTGATCTCCAATAAGGGAACCTTAGTACGTACCCGCGTGAGTGAAGTTTCAGTGGTGGGGCGTAATACCCAGGGTGTAACGTTAATCCGCACTGCAGAAGATGAGAAAATCGTTGCCCTGCAGCGTATTGATGAGATCAAAGATGCGCCCGTTTATGAAGAAGATAACGCAGTGGCGGAAGAAAGTCCTGAGTTAACTGCTGAAACAGCAGTTGATGATTCAGCTGAAGCATAATTATTAGTGCAACTTTCTCTTAAAAAACGGCTTATGCCGTTTTTTTTTATTTCTCCAGGCGAATAATTGTCATGCTGATTAACTAGCTGTTTCTTCATCTTTAAATTAATGCTAGTTTTATTGCCCGGATAATTTAATTCACCAATTGATACCTTAAAGAAGAAAACAGATGAGTAAAATATTTAATTTCTGCGCAGGCCCGGCCATGCTACCTGAAGCAGTGATGCACAAAGCACAGGAAGAGTTTTGTAACTGGCAAGGTAGCGGGGTTTCTGTGATGGAAGTCAGCCACCGTAGTCCAGAGTATATCGAGATGGCCGCGCAAGCAGAGCAGGATCTGCGTGATTTACTGGCTGTACCCGACAATTATAAGGTGCTGTTCTGCCATGGTGGAGGACGCGGGCAGTTTGCCGCTGTGCCGTTAAATCTGCTTGATGATAAATTAGATGCCGATTATCTGTTAACGGGGCAATGGTCAAAAGCTGCGGTTGGGGAAGCGAAAAAACATGCGCGCGTTGCTGAAACTAATATCATGAGCGCAACAGCAGATGGAAAAATCAGTGTGAAACCTTGTGCGGATTGGAAGGTTAATGCTGGCGCGGCTTATGTGCATTACTGCCCGAATGAAACCATTGAAGGGATCGAGCTTTTCGATATCCCGGAAACGGGCGTGGTGCCATTGGTTGCAGATATGAGTTCAACGATTTTATCACGTCCCATTGATGTTTCTAAATTTGGCGTTATCTACGCCGGGGCGCAAAAAAATATCGGCCCATCAGGTTTGGCGATCGTTATTGTACGTGATGATTTAATTGGCAAAGCGCGTAAAGTGATCCCGTCGATTTTTGATTACAAAATACAAGCAGATGCGGATTCAATGTATAACACACCACCAACCTATGCCTGGTACTTAGCTGGTTTAGTTTTTAAATGGCTTAAAGAGCAGGGCGGTTTAGTGGAGATGGAAAAGAAAAATATTGCTAAAGCGGAGCTCTTATATAACTTTATCGATAATTCTAATTTCTATACAAATAACGTTGATAAAAGCGTGCGCAGCCGTATGAATATCCCTTTTACACTTGCTGATGATGGTTTAAATGAGACCTTCTTAAGCGAGTCAAAAGCTGCCGGTCTATTGACCTTAAAAGGTCACAAGCTGGTCGGTGGAATGCGTGCAAGTATCTACAATGCGATGCCGATTGAAGGTGTGCAGGCGCTGGTTGATTTTATGGCGGAATTTGCAGCTAAATATGCGTAAGCAGATGAGTTGCAAAGGCTGAAACAGATACCCAAATGACCTGATAGGATCACCTGCAAGTGGATTGGGTATAATAGTTTGACACAAATTGCTATCTGAAATTAAGGATAAAAGATGAGCTGTGATTTTTTAAAACTTGCTAATACCGGGGTGCAAAAACTCCATCCGTATCAAGCAGGTAAACCAACGTCGGAATTAGAGCGTGAATTGGGCATTAGCAATATTGTTAAACTCGCTTCCAATGAGAACCCATTAGGACTGAGTGCAAAAGTCAAATCAGCACTGCAAAGTGAACTTGCCGAGTTGACGCGTTATCCTGATGCAAACGGTTTTTACCTCAAGCAGGCACTCGCTGACAAATATCAGGTTGCATTAAATCAAGTTACCCTTGGCAATGGCTCAAATGATCTGCTTGAATTGGTTGCGCGTGCTTTTGTCAGTGCTGAAAATGAAGTTATCTTTGCGCAGTTTGCTTTTGTCGTCTATCCAATTGTGACGCAGGCCATTGGCGCTCAAGCGGTGGTTGTACCTGCAAAGGATTACGGGCATGATCTGGACGCCATGGCAGCTGCCGTTAGCGATAAAACAAAACTTATTTTTATTGCCAATCCCAATAATCCCACGGGCACATTTTTAGAAGCGCATGAAATCAGCTCTTTTTTAACCAAGGTTCCCGAGCATGTGCTGGTTGTCTTAGATGAAGCGTATTTTGAATACGCAGCGCAAGAGCGCCGCGGTAATGCGATTGCATTGCTTGAAAAATTTCCCAACCTGATTGTTTCACGTACCTTCTCAAAAGCCTACGGCCTGGCTGGATTACGTGTTGGTTATACTATTTCAAATCCGCAGATTGCAGATATTCTTAACCGCGTTCGTCAACCGTTTAACTGTAACGCTTTGGCGCTTAAAGCAGCAGAGACGGTTTTGCAGGATGAAGAGTATCTGCAGCAAGGCATCAAATTAAATAATGAAGGTATGGCTGATTTAACTGCTTTCTTTACTGAGCATGGCTTTGAGTACATTCCATCAATGGCTAATTTTATTACTGTGAATATGGGTCGTTCCGGTGATAAGGTTTATCAGGATCTATTGCAGGAAGGGGTAATTGTCCGTCCGGTTACTGGATATGGTTTGCCTGAACACCTGCGTATCAGTATAGGTACTCAGTCTGAAAACCAACGTTTTAAACAAGCCTTAGTTAAAGTGCTCGAGCTGAATAAAAAATAGAGGATAAGATGGAACAACTGTTATTAAAACCAATCGCTAAGGTAGATGGTGAAATTAATCTGCCGGGTTCTAAAAGTCTTTCTAATCGCGCGCTTTTGTTGGCCGCTTTAGCCAAAGGTACAACGACACTGACCAATTTACTGGACAGTGATGATATTCGTCATATGTTGAACGCGTTAAAAAAACTCGGCGTAAATTATCAACTGTCAGCGGATAAAAAAGAGTGTGTTGTTGAAGGGCTGGGACGTCCATTTAATACCGCTGAATTAGGAGAACTTGAACTTTTTCTAGGCAATGCGGGGACAGCAATGCGCCCGTTGTGTGCCGCACTGTGTTTGGGGCAGGGTGAATATGTACTAACGGGTGAGCCACGCATGTTTGAGCGTCCGATAGGAAGCTTAGTGGATGCATTAGAGCAGGCCGGTGCAGATATTACTTACCTTGAAAATGAGAATTACCCGCCACTGAAAATTAAAGGCACAGGTATTAAAGGTGGTAAAATTAAGATCGACGGTAGTGTTTCCAGTCAGTTCTTGACCGCCTTTCTAATGGCCGCGCCAATGGCGTCAGAAGATACCGAAATTGAAATAGTCGGTGAACTGGTGTCCAAGCCTTATATAAAAATCACCCTGCAGATTATGCAGGACTTTGGCATTGATGTTGAAAATGACAATTACCAGCGGTTTGTGATTAAAGCCGGACAGATTTACACAGCACCGGGCGCTTACCTGGTTGAAGGTGATGCATCGTCGGCTTCCTACTTTTTAGCCGCGGGCGCAATTGCCGGCGGCAGCATTAAGGTGACTGGTATAGGTAAAAAATCGGTTCAGGGGGATATTCAATTTGCTGATGCGCTGGAAGCGATGGGCGCAAAAATTGAGTGGGGTGATGATTTTATTAAAGCCAGCAAAGGTGAGTTAAAAGCAATTGATATGGATATGAATCATATCCCTGACGCCGCAATGACGATTGCTGTGGCAGCCCTGTTTGCAAAGGGGACCACAGTGATTCGTAACGTTTATAACTGGCGGGTGAAGGAAACTGACCGTTTATATGCAATGGCGACTGAGCTGCGTAAAGTGGGGGCAAGCGTTGTCGAGGGGCATGATTTTATTGAAGTGACACCACCTGAAAAATTAACCCATGCAGAAATTGATACCTATGATGATCATCGTATGGCGATGTGTTTCTCATTAGTCGCGTTGGGTGGTACGGCGGTTACTATTAACGACCCTAAGTGCACCTCAAAAACCTTCCCTGATTATTTTGAGAAGTTAGCATCGGTCAGCTGCTAACTGCTTTAATTACTAGTCAAAAAGCCTTGCATTGCAAGGCTTTTTTGTTGCTGCAATGCAAGGTACTCCTTTTTTAGCTTTGCCTGCGCAATACATTTGTCATACCAAGCACGCTAATTTTATTAAGCAGACTGGCCGTAATTAGACGAATCGATATAACCCGCACGCAGTTGTGCTGCAGCTTTTACCATATTTTCAAGCGCGGGCTTCACTTCATGCCATTGCCTGGTTTTTAAACCACAATCTGGATTGACCCAAAGCCGCTGCTCAGGAATAGCTACTGCGGCTTTTTCTATTAGTGATACCATTTGTTGAATGTTCGGGATATTGGGTGAATGAATATCATACACGCCCGGGCCGATGGCATTGGGGTAGTTGAAACTTGCAAATACCGATAATAACTCCATGTCTGAGCGTGTTGTTTCAATTGTAATGACATCTGCATCCATTGCTGCGATATCTGCAATAATGTCATTAAATTGCGAATAGCACATGTGCGTATGAATCTGTGTTTGATCTCTCACGCCATTGGCGGAAATTCTAAATGCTTCTACTGCCCATGCTAAGTATTCCGGCCACTGTGAACGCTTTAACGGCAGTTTTTCCCGTAACGCAGCTTCATCTATTTGGATGATTTTAATGCCTTCTTTTTCAAGATCTTGAACTTCGTCGCGAATCTCTAAGGCAATCTGG
>DATCZZ010000155.1:0-2391 GCA_036525635.1 Psychromonas sp.
ATAACCAGATTGATCTAAGATTTGCTTAGATTTTTCAGGATTAAATGTAGTGTTCTCTTTGTACTTCTCATTGACAGCTTTGCTGATATAGGGAGCGTAAAGTTCAGCAATACCACCAGCATTAAAGTTAGCGGTTGGGTAACCATATGCAGCGATATCAACAATCTCGTTACGATCTAATGCCATTGATAGCGCTTTACGTACATTGATGTCATCAAAAGGCGCTTCTTTTGTATTTACATATAGATGGATAGCATCATTAGCCGGGTACCAGTAATGGTTAGTTTCTGGATTAGCAGCTACAAAAGTATTATCAATATCAGCTATAAAGTTAGAACCCCAATCGATTTCACCTTTCATTAATGCCGGTTGAATTTGTGAATTATCATTGTATGAACGGAAAGTAATGCAATCGATATAAGGACGATTTGGTAGGTAATAATTAGGATTCCGGCAAAGTTCCATCTGTTGTGGTTTTAGGTATTTCACAACTGTCATAGGACCACTGCCGACAGGATTCGGATTTGTAAAAGTGGGTAAATCTTTAGCAGCTACTTTGCCCCAAACATGTTCAGGTAAAATTTGGTAGTTTGCCAAGCCCCAGATGAATGTAGAATCTGCCGAATTTAATTTAAATACGATAGTATTCGCATCTGTCGCGGTAACACTTGCAAGTTTGTCTGATGACCAGATAGCTTTCACATCAAATGCAGGTGCTTGCTTAGTCATTTCATAGCTATAGACGACATCTTTAGCTGTTAATGGTTTGCCATCTGACCACTTTAAGCCTTTACGTAATTTAAGGGTAATTGTTTTCAGATCATCTGAATATTCAGCTGACTCTGCTAGACGGTACTCTACATTGCCAGTCATGGTGTTAAAAATCATTAATGGTTCAAACACGGTACCGTGAGTTAGGTCACCACTTGTATACGGGTTGAAGTTCTCAACAAAACCAGTATTGATAATCGGCACAGTCAATGTGCCGCCCTGTTTAAAATCTTCCGCAGCAACACCGCCAGAAGATAACAATAAGCCACATACGATAGAAGCTAAAATCTTTTTGTTATGCATTAAATAATCCTTAAAGTTAGAAACCACAACTGAAACGCTTACCTAGGCTTAATATCGCAATTATACGTTTGTGATATATTAACCTTACAACAAAAGAAAGCGCTTTCTTTCAGTTATGCTATTGGATAAAAAGAGGGGAGGCAACCTGATTGATCAAATATTGATACTTAGCTCACACTAAGAAATTTGTTGGTTATTTAACCTGTTTCTCCGTCAAAAAGTAAAAAATTAGCTAATCGCACGATATAGACACCAACACCAATACGCATAACTAATTGATATAAAATGATCTATATGATGATACAGATTCACAAGTAAGACAGGATGTTGGGAGAAGAGATAATATGCAGTTTATCGTTATTATCGCGAGACTGTAAGCGCTATCTCATAGCTACTAGCAAGATAAAAAAGATACTCTTTAAGTTGATTGGCTGTACAGGTTTTTATTAAAATATCGCAAAACCTAAAGGTAACCAACAACAGCTGACTTTGACGTCTAAAATTAACGTAATAATCATTTTTAATCAGAAGGTTATCATGATAATTACTATACCAATCTAACGTAAAAAAACGCCCATCGAAATGGGCATTTAATTAAAATCAGGCCAAATGAAACAAAGGACTAGCCTTTATAAATTTTCGGGTTAAAAGCATCTCTTAACCAATCTCCCAACAGATTAATAACCAATACCAGGGTGACTAATACAATACCCGGGAAAATTGTTATCCACCAGGCACCGGAAAAAATGTATTTAAAACCGACACTGATCAGGGCACCTAAAGAAGGCTGGTCCACCGGTAATCCTAAGCCCAAAAAGGACAGTGCAGCCTCAGACATAATTGCATTAGCAACTTGTACTGTAGAAATAACCAAAATCGGAGATAAACAGTTTGGTAAAATATGTCTGAACATAATTCTCCCTGCTTTAAATCCCATCACCTGCGCGGCTTCAACATATTCTTTTTCCTTTTCCGCCAGTACTGAAGCGCGAATCGTACGCGCATATTGCGGCCATTCTGCAATACCGATTATCACCACCAGCATGATCACCGCATATTGACTGTAAAATTCATTACCAAAACTCGCTTTAAAAATAGCCGAAACAATAATTGCCACCATCATGGTTGAAAAGGACAGCTGTACATCGGCAAAGCGCATTAGGAAACTGTCAATACGTCCTCCAAAATAACCCGAAGAAAGGCCTATCACAATCCCGAGTAGCAATTGTAAACCGACGGCTAAAAAGCCAATGGTTAAGGATAAACGGGAACCGTAAAGTATGGTTGATAATATATCGCGGCCCTGATCATCAGTGC
>DATCZZ010000156.1:0-2364 GCA_036525635.1 Psychromonas sp.
GGCGGACACAATATTGCCGGAAATGCAATTTGTGATAACGGTATAATGATTGATTTTTCACAGATGACTGATGTCAGGGTTGATGCGGATAAAAAACGCGCATATGTAGAGCCTGGGGCAACACTGGGTGATTTTGATAAAGCAGTGCAGGCACATGGGTTAGCAACGCCAGTGGGAATTAATTCAACAACAGGTATTGCCGGTCTCACCTTAGGTGGCGGTTTCGGATGGCTGACTCGCCTTTACGGCATGACAGTTGATAACTTGGTTTCCGTACAATTAGTTACAGCCGACGGCAGAAAAATAGAAGCGAGCGAAAGTGAAAACAGTGATCTGTTTTGGGCTGTTCGCGGCGGCGGCGGTAATTTCGGCGTGATCACCCAGTTTGAATATCAACTCTACCCCGTTGGTCCGGATATTATGGCAGGTTTAATTGTTTTTCCGTTTGAACAGGCACAGCAAGTGCTTGGTAAATATCGGGAGTTTGTCAAATCGGCACCGGAAGAGCTGAATATTTGGGTGGTACTTCGAGAGGCCCCCCCATTACCATTTCTTCCCGAATCGGTACACGGCAAGAAGGTGATTGTTTTAGCCATTTTCTATGCCGGAGATGCCGTTCAGGGTGAAAAGCTGATTGCACCTGTGCGCAGTTTTGGTGAACCATATGGTGAACACCTCGGTGTGCAACCCTATGCTGCATGGCAACAAGCCTTTGATCCGTTGTTGGTGCCAGGGGCCAGAAACTACTGGAAATCGCATAACTTAACTGAACTTAGTGATGGTGTCGTTTCCAAAATTACTGAGTATGCCGGGAAGCTGCCAACCGGACAGTGCGAGATCTTTATCGCGCTCGTTTCCGGAGCTCCAAACCGAGTAGCGGAAAATAGTATGGCGTACTGTGGCCGCGAGGCGAAATTAGTGCTAAACGTACATGCAAGATGGGACGAGAGTGATCAAGATAGTACCTGCATCGGTTGGGCGCGTGATTTTTTTACCGCAGCAGCTTGTTATGCATCATCTGGTGCTTATGTAAACTTCATGACAGCGGAAGAGGGCGATCGTGTAGCAGCCGCTTATGGGGAGAATTATAAGCGCCTGGTCGATATTAAAAAACGCTATGATCCGCACAACTATTTTCATCTCAATCAAAATATCAAACCCTGAGGAAAGAGGAAAATAGAAGAACAGAGCCTTTTGAACAATCATTCACTCAAAAAGGTGGCCTGCCTGTTTGAGTGAATGCCGGGGCGCATTGCTTGCCTGACTGATCACGAGCGCATCTTTTATACTAGCCGAATCCATCCTGCTGGGTGAAATAAACGATAACTCCTAATTGTTTTTCCTGTGCAACTTTAGGCCGTTTACTTATGTGAATTGGTATAAAAAATTTATGCCGTTTGCTGAACAATAATGTAAAAACAACCATTGCACCTATTTGTTGTGATGGCCTTTTAATTGTCGATATAACAAATCTTTTAAGAGCGCCCTTTGTTGCTTGAGTTGATGCATATGCTGATCATCAGTAGGGCTACCTGATATTTCAAGTTGACGAATTTCATAATCTAAGGTGTGGTATTGTTGAGATTTCTCCTGAAAAAATGCATCGTGATGCATCAGTTGGACAATGTCATTTTTTAACTCGGGAAAGTCGAGAATAAGTGCATGATTTTCATTTAACATACTGATTCCTCGTTATAAAAAATAGTAAGTTTACTATAGCACTACCTATCTCAGAATTTCTCGGTTTGTATTGTTTTATCTATCTGCGTAACAAAATATTTATGCAGGGATAAACTATTCAAGATATTCTTGTTCTTCTCTCATTGCTGTTTGTTTAAAATATTGATGTTTGTGTATTAAACTAAAATCAGCAAGCACCGCATAGGCACTGGGAATAATAAACAGCACCAGCAGGGTAGAAGCAAGAATACCAAAGACAATTGAGATAACGATCGGTTTAACAACCTGGGCCTGTAAACTGGTTTCAAGCAGCAGGGGTAATAACCCTGCAGCGGTTGTCAGAGAGGTTAAAAATACAGCGCGGAATCTGTCGCGACTGGCTTTCACAACTGATTCATAGATGTTTTCGCCAATATCAACATGGTGGCGAATATACTGTACTAATAAAATGGAATCATTAACAACAATACCGGCTAGTGAGACAAAACCTAAAATGGAAGGCATTGACAGGTTATGACCGGTTAACCAATGCCCCCAAAAAACGCCAATTAACGCCAACGGAATCGCCAGCATTATTACTAACGGCTCCAGGTAGCTTCTAAATTGAAAGCTTAGAATAGCAAATAAACCAAATAGACCAATAGAAAAACCTTTTATAAATGACTTCGCTGTCTTAGCTGACTC
>DATCZZ010000157.1:0-2339 GCA_036525635.1 Psychromonas sp.
ACGTTTAGGTGTCGCTCTGGGCGCTAAAGAGTCATCCTTTATGGGCATGGCTGGTCTAGGGGATCTCGTTTTAACTTGTACCGATAATCAATCACGTAATCGCCGTTTTGGGCTTGCTTTGGGCCAGGGCAAAGGGATTGATGAAGCGCAAATCGAGATTGGTCAAGTGGTAGAAGGCTATCGCAATACTGAAGAGGTGTATAACTTGGCTCATCGTGTTGGTATTGAAATGCCGATATGTGAACAAATTTATTACGTCTTATATCAGGGAAAAGGGGTTAAACAAGCGGCGATGGATCTGTTATCCCGTAGTCCAAAAGATGAATGATTATGGGCTGTTACCGCTGACAGGAAATTAACAAAGAGTAATTAAAAAAGGCTTCTTATAAGAAGCCTTTTTTTGTATCAACAAATATTACTATTCTTGTAGGATGTTCAGCATACGGCGAAGCGGTTCAGCAGCGCCCCACAACAACTGATCGCCAACAGTGAAAGCACTCACATATTCAGGGCCCATTGCCAACTTACGGATACGACCAACAGGAACAGTTAACGTGCCCGTTACTTTAGCCGGAGAAAGCTCTTTCACAGTAATCTCGCGCTCATTCGGAATCACTTTAACCCAGTCATTATGCGCCGCTAAAATACGTTCAATTTCGGCAACGGGAATGTCTTTTTTCAGTTTCATTGTGATCGCCTGGCTGTGACAGCGCATTGCTCCAATACGGACACACAAACCGTCAATTGGTATCTGCTTATCACTTGTGCCTAAAATTTTATTTGCTTCGACCTGTGCTTTCCACTCCTCTTTACTTTGACCGGAAGGCATTGGCACATCGATCCAGGGAATTAAACTACCAGCTAGAGGGGCACCAAACTGCTGCGTAGGTAACGCATCGCTACGAATATGTTCAGCAACTTGTTGGTCAATTTCTAAAATTGCCGATGCAGGATCCGCTAGTTTATCTGCAACTGCAGCATTGATAGATCCCATTTGACTAATTAGTTCACGCATATTTCGTGCGCCAGCACCAGAAGCCGCCTGGTATGTATGCGGGGTTACCCATTCGATGAGGTCTTGCTCAAATAGACCGCCCAATGCCATTAATAATAATGAAACGGTACAGTTACCGCCGACAAAGGTTTTTACGCCATCTTCAATGCCTTGTTTAATAACATCTTTGTTTACCGGATCTAAAACAATAATACTATCATCCTGCATGCGCAATGAAGAAGCTGCATCTATCCAGTAACCATCCCAGCCAGCAGCACGCAGTTTTGGATATACTTCATTAGTATACTCACCACCTTGGCAGGTCACTATGATATTCATTTTAGCAAGTTCATCAATTGCAAACGCGTCTTTTAATGTATCGGTCGGTTTACCTATTTCAGGTGATGCAAGGCCCACTTGAGAGGTGGTGAAAAACACTGGCTCAATCGTTGCGAAATCATTTTCATCACGCATTCTTTGCATAAGTACAGAGCCAACCATACCGCGCCAACCAACTAAACCAACTTTTTTCATGGTCTAACATTCCTTAAAGTTTAAAAATAGAAAAATAGTATCCGGTTAATCATTAACCTAATGGCCAAGCCAATTGTCGAATGTGGAATTTTCAAGTGGCTTGGATGTAATATTGAATTTACCATTATCAGGTTTGTTATGGCTAGTTTTTTGACTGATCTAGATGAATAAATAAGTAGAAAAATAGGATAATTATTTAAACACTCCCATAATTCTGCTTATTTATTAAAAACCTTTAGATGCTGTAATCGTAAATCGTTGGAATTGGCAAACGTTTATGCTGTGTGCGTAAATAGATGCCGATCAGTTTCTCTTCAATTTCTTGAGAGACAGGCTTGCCCTCTAGAAAATCATCAATTTGATCGTAGGTCATGCCCAATGCATGTTCATCTTGCAGCTGCGGATTTTCTTCTTCCAGGTCTGCCGTAGGGGCCTTTTCAATCAATATCGCAGGTGCGCCGAGGTGTTTGGCCAGTGCGCGAACTTGGCGTTTATTCAAACCGAATAAAGGGGCTAAGTCACAAGCGCCATCGCCATGTTTAGTATAAAAGCCGGTGATATTTTCAGCACTGTGATCCGTACCAACAACCAAACCACCCGTTAATCCAGCAATCTCATATTGTGCGATCATCCGCATCCGTGCTTTAACATTACCTTTAATAAAGTCAATATTGGTGCTTTCAGAGAGATCTATCTTACTTTGATGAATCGCATGTAGTGCACTTTCATGAATGCCGTCAGCGCCAGTTTGTATGTTCACCGTGATCACATGAGAAGGCTGAATAAATTGTAAAGCTAACTGCGCCTCATC
>DATCZZ010000158.1:0-12436 GCA_036525635.1 Psychromonas sp.
TCAAATCCTTTTTTTATTATGCTTGCCGAAGAGATCTCTGCACAGTTAGATGCTCAGGTGCAAGGTGAGTTAACTCTTTATGTGCATTCAAGTGCCTACGATCTTAATCAGCAAAACCAGCAAATTAACGATTTCATTAAAAAAGATGTGGATATCATTTTCATCTCTGCCTCTGCGAGTGAGGCTATTGCACCGAGTATAATAAGAGCCCGCGAAAAAGGAATAATCGTAGCAGCAGTGGATATCGAATCACGGGGAGCTGATATCAGTATTACCTCAGATAATTTTCAGGCGGGCCAGTTATCCTGCCAATATTTAGTTGATAGACTTTCGGGTGTCGGCGAAGTCGCGATTATCAGTGGTTGGACAACATTATCATCAACCAGCAACCGTGTATCAGGCTGCCGTGATGTATTAAAGCAATATCCCGGGATAAATCTTGTATCATACTCTCATAACGGCAGCGGAAGTTTCTCTGGGGGACTGGAAAGTATGACTTATCTACTGCTGGAACATCCGAATCTAGATGCGGTATTTACTATCAATGACGTCACCGCATTAGGTGCAGAGGAAGCGGCCAAACAGTCCGGAAATGAGAAGATCATTATAACTTCTGTAGATGGTTCCCCTCTATTTTTAGAACGGCTTAAAGCAAAAGACAGTCGATTAGTCGCCACCGCTGCGCAGTTTCCTCGCGCTATAGCCCAAAAAGCGGTTATTCTCGCTTTACAAAGACTCAGCGAAACATCTTCCGGCCATACTACAGAGTTAATAGCGACTGAGTTAGTGACCAAACAGAACGTCAGTCAATTTACCAACTGGGATAAAACAAAATGAAAGATTATGACCAACTTGCCGATCAGCTGCGCGAAAAATCCTCACAGTTGACCGGCTCTGCGCAATATTGGATTGCCTTGGCAGGCGCGCCGGGCAGCGGGAAAAGCACACTTGCCGAGGCGTTGAAATTACGTTTGGGCGAACTGCTCACCATTATTCCGATGGACGGTTTTCACTATTACCGCAGTGAGTTAGATAATATGGAAGATCCCGTCGAAGCTCATGCTCGTCGCGGAGCACCATTCACCTTTAATGCGCTAAAGTTTGTGGAGACGTTAATCAAAGCTCGGCAGCAGCGAGAGGGAAGCTTTCCCGGTTTCGACCATGGGCGCGGTGATCCCGTTGAAAATGAGATCCTATTAAACAAACAGGCTAAGATCGTTTTAGTTGAAGGTAACTATTTACTCCTGGATGAGAAACCATGGTCACAATTGCGTAGTAAGGTGTTTGATGAAACTTGGTTTTTGTATGTACCACTGCCTGAATGTAATCGCCGTGTTCGTGATCGTCATATGAAAACGGGGTTAACAAAACAGCAAGCGCAACAACGGGTCGAAAGTAACGACAGTATAAACGCTAAGCTGGTGACAGATGCGTCAATCAAAAATGCGGATCGAATCATTCACATTGACTGAACGGCAAAGGGGACTTTAGAGTGAAAATCTATATTTATTAGCGGCAAAGCCCATATTTTTGCTGCAGCCCATAACTTTTGAACATCTCTGTTGTTATTTACCATGAAAAAGGCTAAATACAGGCAGTAATATTTTCAAAATTTGAGGGATAAATTGTTGATGGATGACCGTTCTAAAAAACCTATTCTGATAGTGGATGATGAAGTTGACGTACGCATACTGGTAAGCGAAGTTTTACATCAAGCGGGCTATCCGTGCATTGCCGTTGGCGACGGGAATGCCATGTTTGCTGAAATGAACAAGACTGCATTTAGCCTATTAATCATCGATTTGCGCTTGAAAAATGAAGATGGTTTGGTGCTTGCTCGCAGGGTAAGAGAAAGCAGCAATGTACCGATTCTAATGTTGACTGGAAAAGGTTCTGAAACCGATAGAATTATAAGTTTAGAGCTGGCTGCCGATGATTTTCTGATGAAACCTTTCAATATACGCGAACTGGTTGCCAGAGTTAATGCGTTGCAGCGCCGGGCCTTGATGACAATAGACGAAGATGTTACTGGTTCAGCTGATTCACATGAGTGTTTAGCTTTTGGTCACTGGATCCTTGATTTGTCCGCTCGTGAGCTTTGCAACAGCAATGGGGAGGTGACGACGTTAACCTATGGCGAATTTACGCTGTTGGAAAGCCTGGCTAAAAGGCCTAAACGTGTCTTCTCTCGAGAGCAGTTATTAGAGTACCTTCGTGGCGCGGAGGGGGATGCATTTGATCGTACCGTTGATGTATTAATATCTCGTTTACGCCATAAGTTGGAAATTAATACAAGAACTCCCAGATACATACGCACCGAGAGGGGAGTCGGGTACAGCTTTTCTGAAAATGTCAGCAGATGTGTAAGATGATTACCACTCTATTTTCGTAAAAAATAAGAGTGCAGAATCTACACACTGCTGCAAAAAATCTCATAAGATAAACAGGCACTGGGCATTCATTTGGCTTAAGCTGTTTATTCTTCGATTTAGTTCCACTCAGTTAAATAGCGGTACGCCTATCAATATCTTATGCAGATAAATAACAAATAGCCCATATATCCCCAGGCCGGTTATGACGATAATAAGATCATTTAGCGGCGATTTTTTTAACCCCGGCAATGGGCGGGCAACTCTGCGCCTCATCGACATTAAATCCGCAACAGCCCAGATAAAAAAGGAACCAAACAGTAACAGATCAGCAAGAGTGCCGTTTACAAGCAAATGACTTACTGTCCAGAAGATCACCGCAAACAATTGCGGGTGTTTTGTCAGAGTAGATATTCTGCCTGGGAAGTAAGGGGCTAAAAACAGGATAAAAACGGGCAGCATAAATACAGCAGTGAGATGACCTAACCAATAAGGGGAAGCATAAATAAGTGTCGGGTTTAATCTGGCTTGCGCATAACCTTTTGCTATCAGCAAGAAACCTGCCAATGAAATCAGTGCATACAGGACTTTCCAGCCAAGCTCACTTTTAGCCGCAAATCGGTCACGTAATGGCTGTGCAACTATTGATATGGAATGAATCCCTAAAAATAAAATCAAACCTAATATTAAATTAGCCATGGCAAACTCCAAATTTAAGCGTTTAAATAAGCTTACATCATTTTGTCGATTAAGCGCTTTTTAAACGAAAAGCAGGCTGCTTAATTGGTCGAAAATTGCGCAGGAAAAGGGAGTAAGAATAACGCGTCTGGTTGACCACTAGCCAGTTGTTGGGATTGAAAACAACGATGCTATCATTGATTTTAATCAGAAAGGTTGAGCAGATGGTAAACGCAATGCTCTTAGATATCCATTTTTCTTAATATTTCTTTGATACGCTCTGCATCGGGTTCAGATATAAGGCATTGCTGGACGTATTGTTGTATATGTTCCGACTGTATGGTTAGTAAATAGCTGCTCAATAATCTGCGTTGTACTTTAGCCGAAATAATAGGCTGTTGGCGTTCTATCCTTGCTATTTTTATTTCGCAGCCCTCTAACCAGCTTTGCCATATTTTTGCAACGCTGGTGGTAACGGTTGATGGGATATTTTCATCATCGCTCCATTTTTGTAGTTCTTCGAGTGCCTTATTACAACTTAACAGCCTTGCCCAGGCCATTTCATACTCCTGCTCCAGCAATTTGTCGGGGTAGTTTGCAATATGGGACCTAACCTGGTGCATCATGCCGGACACTTGCTTGGGGAGTATTGAAAATGTCGGTCTTTTGTATTGATGGCGGATCGCTTCCATCTGCTCATCCAGTGAGTTTTTCAACTCTTCGAAAACGACGGCGCTAATCAGTCCTTGATCAAACAGACGATACAAGTAACCTATCTCAATGCTGGCGCAGCGTAGCATAAGCCGCTGCCATATACCGACCGGGCCGACCTCGGCGCTAAACCAGTGGCGCAGTTGTTTTTCCTGTTGATCGATCAGAGGCTGTAGTTTGAGGGTGAGTTCTTGCGGCGCACCGGTTTTGGAAAATGTAGAGTTGAGCAGGGGCTGCAAGGCTTTCTTACTCTGTTTAAGTGCTGACAGCGTCAGCTCAGTGCTGGCAATACTGTCATTGATATCTCGTTCTTTCAGATCTAA
Source organism: Psychromonas sp. (assembly GCA_036525635.1). GTDB lineage: Bacteria > Pseudomonadota > Gammaproteobacteria > Enterobacterales > Psychromonadaceae > Psychromonas. The sequence goes on from DATCZZ010000158.1 coordinate 4,082, forward strand.
ATAGGAGGCTAGAGGATGGATGAGCAGCCCTTGCAGCAAGGTGGTGAAAAATACCACACTGATGGCAATGGAGAGTATGGTTTCATCTCCTATTAGGCTAACCAGCCCTATCGCCAGTGCCATGGTTACCGCCCCGCGCATACCGCCGACAAAGACGAGGTGGCGAAATGCCATCGGGGTTGTTTTGTCCTGACGCTGCAGGCGGCCTATTTGGGGCAGCAGAGCGTAGGCAATGAGTGCGCGCGACAGCCATAGGGCTGCAAGCACAATCATAGAAATCGTTGCGTTTTCCCAGAGCATGGGGAAATCTATCCAGAGTCCGACAATCAGGAATATGTAGGCCGTAGCAATATAAGAGAGATAAGACCAAAAGTAATTGAGATACTGCTGCGATTTACGGGAAATAGGCAACGGAGTCTTAGTTGCCATAGTGATGCCTGCGGTGGTAGTGGCTATTATGCCGCTGGCATGCAGTATCTGTTCGGCAAATAAATAGCTGGCAAAGGCCAGCAGTAGGGTAAGACTTATATCTAAAAGAGGTTCGTCCGGGATATTTCTCAGTAATACAATGAACAGCTGGGCCAGTAGCCAGCCACATAAAAAACCACCACCCAGTGTTGATAGAAAAAGGCTGCTGCCGTTCCATAAAGTCTGTCCGAATCCCTCGCTGAGGGTAAAACTGACCACCAGCACCTTAGTGAGCGTTATCGCGCTGGCATCGTTGAACAGACTTTCCCCCTCAATGAGCATTATCAGATCTTTCGGGGCACCGAGGCGACGAAAGGCGCTAATAACCGCACTCGGATCTGTTGCGCTTAAAATGGAACCTAGTAGCAGGGCCAAGTGCCAGTCAAGCGGGGTAAACCCTCTGACAAGGGCGGCAACGACTAAAGTGGAAATTAGTACCCCCGGCAAGGTCAGCATAAAAATAGCCAGGCGATTGGCAACCAATTTACTGATATCCAGATTGTAGGCGGTCTCGAATACCAGGGTAGGCAGAAGTACCAGTAATATAATGTCGGGTGTGCTCTCCTTAGTGGTCAGGGCTGCCAGAGGAAGGTTGAGATAATCCTGAGTTAAATGCAGTAGAAGGCCGGCCAAAACGAGGACAATAGGATAGGGGAGCCGGGTTAGCTTAGCCAGCGGTAGAGTGATAGTCGCGGTGAACAGCAAAACTAAGGCGGCCATTAAGATTGTGGTTATTTCGTAACTCACAATAAATATCTTCCCAGTCAGATAATTAAAAGTGGCGGTCAAAAAGGTATTGGCGAGATGACCCCGTATTAATTAACTTAGTGTTATTTTTGATTTTAACCAGCCATTCCTCAAATGCTTAACAAGCTGAAATCACTTTTATTTTTTTATTTTTTAATTTTCAAAGAAAAATTTACTCTTTTTTTAGCGCCAAGCGCTATTCACGGGAATCTCAGCTGCAGTGTGCTGTTGCACTTATTTACTCTGTCCTCCTTGACAATCTTTCTTAAGCTTCCATAGTAAATGTATTGCACTTTTTTTTTTGCCATTAATTGGGGATCTATTATGCCGACTGGAAATGAGCCTGACGATCAAGGCTCTCCCTGGGAGCAAGATAAGAGAGCCTCTGCGCAATATAATTTATCAATTAAGAGCGGATATTCGCATTATAAAAATAGATTTCCGGGCGGACATCTTGGCGTTGCAAGGTTTTTATTTTTTTTCTTATGTTTATGTTTGCTTGGCGTAAGCTTCTGGACAGCTATTTATACTATCCCAAGTGATTCCGTCGCCGTTGTACAGCGATTTGGCAAATACTTAAAAGAGGTTCCCCCTGGTCTGCATTTTAAATTTCCTCTCGGTATTGACCTTGCCACCATCGTTCCGGTTAAACGACAATTAAAGCAGGAGTTCGGTTTTATCACGCCGGGGGCTAATGATCCCTATCAAAGCCCTGCTGCCGAAGATCGCGAGCTGGAAACACAAATGGTTACGGGGGATTTGAATGCTGCCCTGGTGGAGTGGGTGGTTCAGTATCGCATCGCCGATCCGGTTAAATTTTTATTTGAAGTGCGCCAGCCCAGTGAAACCCTGCGCTCTGTTTCCGAGTCTGTGATGCGTGAAGTGGTGGGGGATCGTACTGTTGATGAAGTGATCACTATCGGTCGTCAGGAGATTGAATATGAGGCGCTGACCAAGATGCAGGCGCTTTCAAGTAAGTATGCAATGGGAATCAGTATTGATCAGGTACAACTAAAGAATATTAATCCACCAAAGCCGGTTCAGGCATCTTTTAACGAGGTTAATCAAGCGCAGCAGGAAAAAGAAAAACTCATTAATGAAGCTCGCCGTGATTACAACAAAGTGATTCCGTTAGCACTGGGGGAAAAAGATCAACGCATCCGGGAAGCGGATGGTTACCGGCTTAAACGGATCAATGAAGCGCAAGGCGATATTGCGCGATTTAATGCCCTGTTAGGCGAATATATAAAAGCACCCGCAGTAACTGAAAGGCGTATCTATATTGAGACAATGCAGGAAGTGTTACCCAGAATACGCTCCAAAATAATTATTGATCAACAAACGCCGAATATTCTCCCTTGGCTAGATCTTAACGCCTCTCCGGGAGAGCAACCATGAAACAAATAATAACGGGATTTGCTTCATTTTTGCTGGTGCTGTTGATTGTTACATTACAATCCTCGCTTTACACTGTGGGGGAAGTTGAGCAGGTGATTATTACCCAGTTTGGCAAGCCGGTCGGTGAACCTGTTACCGAAGCTGGGCTGAAATTAAAGCTACCCTTTATACAGCAGGTTAATACCATTGATAAAAGGGTGTTAGAGTGGGATGGAGACCCTTCGGATATGCCGACTAAAGATAAACTCTATATTTCCGTGGATCTGTTTGCGCGCTGGCGCATCACGGATCCTCTGCAATACTTCCTGCGCTTGCGCGATGAACGCAGCGCTCAATCGCGGTTAGACGATATTCTCGGCAGTGAAACCCGTAATGCAGTGGCAAAGCATGAATTGATCGAGATTATCCGTACCACCAGAGACAGGGAACCACTGCGTGACGATCTTCTCACCGATGCTGAACGGGCTTTGAAAATGGGCGCGCTGGTGCCTATTCAGAAAGGTCGTATGCTGGTTGAGCAGGAAATTTTTACTGCTGCTGCAGAAAAAGTGCAGGTATTTGGTATTGAGCTGCTTGATATCCGCTTCAAACGTATTAATTACAATGCCAGTGTGCGCCCCAAAATTTATGATCGCATGATCAGTGAACGACGCCAGATTGCCGAACGTTTTCTGTCAGAAGGCAATGGTGAGGCCGCTAGAATTAGGGGGAATCGCCTGCGGGATTTAAACAAAATCCAGTCAGAAGCCTACCGGCAGGTGGAGGAGATCAAAGGTCTGGCCGATGCCAAAGCCACTGAAATTTATGCGCAGGCTTACAACCAGAGCCCGCAGGCCGTAAGTTTGTATGAATTTACACGTACTATGCAGGCATACCTAAGTATTATTTCAGATAATACAACGCTTCTGTTGTCCACCGACAGTGATCTGTTCAAATTTCTGAAGGGCATCGATAGATATAAAACAGTATTGCCAAAAGAGGTTGAGCACAATTGAGCCTTCTATTTATTACAGGTTATCCACATAGCCGCCGCAAAGCGGCTTCGTGCAACCCATTTTTCTATTAAAAATGTGTTAGATTTTCTATGGAGAGTACAAAATGTGTTAGATTTTCTATGGAGAGTACAATATGGGGCTGGAAGATGATAACTTCAATGCTTTGCTTGGCTATACTAAAGCCTTATCGGTTTCGCTGAAATATCGCGATTATTTAACACATCAGCATTCAGAACGTGTGAAAGGTCTTTCTCTGGAAATCGGTGCGCATTGCGGTCTGTCGCAAAATAAAATTAATGCTCTCAGTATTGCTGCTACATTTCATGACATCGGAAAAATAGGCATACCAGACCATATCCTGTTGAAGCCTACTAAATTTAACGAAGCGGAGTGGGAGATAATGCAACAGCACTCTGCAATAGGAGAAAAAATAATTCTCTCAACGGAACTTGAAGGCTCTGATCATGCCGCACTTATAATCCGTCACCACCACGAATATTACAATGGGATGGGGTATCCTGATAACCTCTCAGGAGAAAACATTCCACTTTGCTCGCGAATTATTGCCATCGCTGACAGCTACGATGCTATGTCGGTGGCACGGGTATACCATCATCCGCGCGCACACCGGGAAATTATGACTATTCTGCATCAAGAAACAGGAGATAAATTTGATCCGGAACTTATGCATGTATTCTGCGAAATTATTGAATTCAGTAAATTCAGAACAACCAAGATATAATCAAGCAATCAGACACAATACGGCTGTCGCGGTTTCTGCTAAAAACAAAAAGCCAGCAACAAGGCATAGGTTAGCTCTGTTATTGCTGGCGTTGACACGACTTCAAAACCTGTTCTGAAGTCGCAATATTCAAGCGTGTAAAGATAGAAAATGCTATTAGTTAACTTGCTTAATCACGGAACACAATATCGAAATCACCCGTATGAACACCTATCTGAAGGCCTGCAGGCTCAGAATAATGATGATGATCATTATTGATTACCACATAACGTGGCTCTTCGTGATAGTGCCTTCTATGTTTATAATTAGGTCTATGGTTATGTCTATGATGCTCCTCTATTACATAGTAACGGCGGTCGGCATGCCTACGTTTATCATGATGACCCTTATTTTGATGCTTGATACTCTTTTCCGCATGTCTATTGCCATGGTGCTCAGCATTAGCTGCGATTGAGGCTGATGGTGTTAACGCCAAACCGAATAACAATGAACCAGCGATAATTAACGCTTTTTGTTTGCTTCTCAATTTTGAAATATTATTCATATTGCTCTCCAGTATGTATTACCGATTTCGGGCTTTTTCCTGATGGCGCTAATATAACTGTTATTAGCTGAACGAAAGCTGAATGGATGAGTTAATGACGAAAGTTTCACCTATCAAGTGTTATACCAATCGCAATAGCTGGCTATTGGTTAATCAAACGCCCTGTTCTAATTCATTTTTCCTACGCAATTTTTGACTATTTAATTAAGCGGAATGGTATTACTGCTGAAGGGGGACTGACCTGGAAAATTATAAGCGTTCTAAAAAAAGGAGCATTCAGCAAAGAGAGTTGTCATGAATCGGTTTTAAATTTAACCGAGAGAACAGAGAAATTATTCGCGCCAAAAACAGCAACAATGAGGTTAGGCATAGCTGCCATTTACATATTTCTGTCAATAGCAGACAAAATGCTCAGGCTTCTCCAACCGTAGTATTTAGCTATATTAGTTACGCCTGGTTACGCGCAACCAGCGCATATTTGTGTTAGTCAGTTTGTGTTAAATTTTTAAGTTGTTTTTGCATGATTAATGCGCGTTTTACCAGCTCATGGTGTGCCTGACAACCACGAAGTTCCAATTCAACGATCATATCTTCCAGCAGTTCAGAAACTTCTGTCAGTTTTGCTTTTAACTGAACTGTTGTGTCATCTTGAATGTTCATTGTTTTACTCCTTCATTGTGCTTCTTTGTGGTATTTTTCTTGATAGCAACTATTGGCCGATAGCGAGAGCTAACCCTCATAAATATGAGGGGCAGTGCTTTATCCTGCGCAATAGCAGATCACATTACCAATGCCCCCGCTATCAAGTATATGACGACTATCTCTTTGTTGTGAATTTCGTTTCTAAATATTATTTAAAATACACAGTAGATTGCCAAGCTATATCAACAAATCCAATAGCTTACTGTTTATTTGTCATGCGCTTGAGTTGAATGGAATTGCTATTCTCAGCTTATTTGAGAATTGAGTTGAGCGGCGTTTAAGCAACAAACTCGAAATATAGAGGCAAATCACGTCCGTTCTTCTATCGTTGATTGAATTTCAATAAATACAATGCAACTGTTCTGCGCAAAATAGTTACCTCGAACAACCAAGAAATTTATTATTAGCAGCCGATAACTGTTAGAATGCTTTCCCCTGTTTATTCTTTTGTACTTTTTCGGAAAAATTTATGTTTCATTCTGCACCCAATTCTTTTGATAATTTTTACCAACTACTGGCTGAAAGCCTCGAAAAAAGTAGTCTTAAAAAACTGCTGTTGAGCAAATACAGGGGTGCAGAAAAAAGTTTACAACGCATTATTATTCGCCCTGTCACCTTACAAAATGAAGCCTTTCTTTCCTTTGTTTATCGTCACCAAACCAATGATATCACTAAAAACTACCGATATAACGAAGGGGTGGATGTCATTAAATCATTGTTAGGCGATGATTTTAAAAGTGCGTACTTAACCGCTGGCGGTGCCGAAACGCAGTTGGAAATTAGCAAAAAGGGCAAAATTAAAATAACTGGCCATAAAGTCAAAGAAAATGCTGCTGATCAGCCACAGCAGGAGCACGACCGTGAAAAAAAACGTTTCGTGGATATTAACCGCCCGTTTCTAACCCAATTAGGTGTGACAGACCAGCAGCATAATCTAATCCCGGCCATGTCGCGAAAATGGAAACAGATCAATAAATTTATTGAAGTATTCAGCCAGGCACTGGCCGTTTCACCGCAAGCAGTGGAGCAGCCTATTAATGTGGTCGATTTTGGTTCGGGTAAGGGATATTTAACTTTTGCCATTCATGATTATCTACGCCATAGTCTGCATAATAATGCACAAGTGACGGGTGTGGAATTACGCCAGAGCTTAGCCGATTTATGCAATAAAACGGTTGCAACACTGGCTCATGAAGGTTTGTCTTTTGTCTGCGGTGATGTAAAAACACATGCGCCCAAACAAACAGATGTGATGATTGCGCTGCACGCTTGTGATATTGCCACTGATTATGCGATTCATTATGGTATTCGCGCCAATGCGACCATTATTATGTGTTCGCCATGTTGTCATAAACAGATCCGTCCGCAAATGCGCAGCCCGGAACTGTTAAAACCTATGCTGCAGTATGGTGTGCATATGGGGCAACAGGCGGAAATGGTGACCGATTCACTGCGTGCGTTATTTTTAGAGGCGCATGGTTATACAACCAAGGTATTTGAATTTATCAGCCTTGAGCATACCAACAAAAACAAAATGATTTTGGCTGTCAAAAAGAGCCAAGAGAATGCTAAGGAAAAGGCTGAAATAACAGCTCAGATCGCTGAAATTAAAGCGTTTTACGGGATTAAAGAGCATTGTCTTGAAACCTTGTTAGATGAATGCGGAGGCAGTTAGTCAACGATTTAATTTTATTTTAGGTAATTGAAAAACACCCCTATTTTTATTAAACATTAGGGGTGTTTTAACTTTTTCTTTTTTCAGAAAAGTGCCAATTTATAACAATCTGCAAAACTAATTAATCTTTTTTATAGTTAATCAGAATGCTGTTATCTGACTGAATCTCGGTATGGTCCTTTGTTTTAGTAGCAGTAAGCACCATTATCATCGTGTTAACCAGGTTATCAGTAATGACCAGGCAATTGACAACATAATTAGCGCTACAATAATATCAATAGTGCGTTTGATATGTGTTTTACTTAGCTGTTTCGACAGTTTAGCAGCCGCTATTGCTAACGTGAAAAACCAAATAACCGATGCCGACATAACCCCAAGCATAAAGTATATTTTACTGCTGCCTTGATATTGCCCACCGACACTGCCGATGATCATTACCGTGTCAATGTACACATGCGGGTTTAAAAAGGTGACTAATAAGCTGGTGATTAATACTATTTTTAACGATTTTTTTGCCGAAGTGCCAGCCGCACCAGCAACTGCCAAGCTAAGGGCTGCTTTTACTGACATAACAGCGTAACTGCATAAAAAAATAATGCCGCCCCAAGTTAGCAAGTTAAACATCATTTCATTACTTGCCAATATGAAGCTTCCTCCCGTCACCCCCAATGCAATTAAGAATATGTCCGACAGAGCAAAAAGTGATGCGGTGAATAAATGATGATTGCGATTAATTCCCTGATTCAGCATCATTGCATTTTGACTTCCGATTGGAAGAATCATGCTAATCCCGAGAGCAAATCCCTTCCCTAATAATATTAAACCCATTTGATTTAAAACCGTTATATTTAAAAGAAGCAGGATTTTGCATGCTTTAATGGTATAAGTATAATAAATAATATTTATTATAGATAAGTTTTGCTTATGATGAATTTAGATTACAAACTGTTGTCCGCATTAAATGCGGTAGTTGAACTTCAGAGTTTTGAACTTGCAGCTGAAAAATTATGCGTCAGCCAACCTGCGATTTCATTGCGCCTGAAAAATTTAGAAGAGAAACTTGGCCAGCCGGTCGTGATCCGGG